>JANLVW010000233.1:0-9646 GCA_031364205.1 Ferruginibacter sp. | reverse complement strand
ATAGTTTTTTTATTCCTTTTCTTTTAATACTTGTAGTGGTTTAATATTACGTCTTACAAACAAACTGTTTTATGCAAGGTAATAAGGTCCCACTACAGGCAGGTTCAGCAAGCAAATGCGCCAACCCTTTGCAGCAGTTTCTATAGTTTTATTAAACTCAAAAAAGGTAAAGCTGTAAAGTCTTAGCATATGTTCAAATATAATTTTGATCCAACAGGGCCTAATGCAGCCGAAAGCAGTCACAAAGCTTTAGATTCCTTATGTTGAAATTATTTGCTGAAATTACAATTAATCATTTTTCTTTTTTCAATGTGCTTTCTATTCCTTCATTGCTTTTTCTTTTTTTCTAAAAAATCCTCGCAGTAAAAAATTGTGTTGCAATGCTTCAAGGTCTGCATCTAATTTTTGGCTGCTGGTTTCTAAATTTTTTAAAGTGATTTTTATAGAGGCAGCGGTAACGGAATCATTTAATAAAACACCCGCTATATTATCTTTTTTATTTAATCTTTCACCCGCCATTCTTAGATTTGTGGTAAATTTTGAAACTGCATCAGCAGCATTTTCTAATTGCGATAAGGTTCCTTTAATAGTAGAATACATCATTGTATCTGCAACCAAATCATTAATGGAATTACCGGGCTTATTTATTTTACCCGAAAAACTTTTAAGATTAGATATTACATCTTGGCTGGATAAAGAAACAGTTTTAAAGTTTGAAACTGTAGCCTGTAAATTATCAACGGCACTGTTGAGTTTATTAGCCATCGCAGGGTCATTTAATAAGGTAGCCAGTGTACCTTTTCCGTTATCAATTTTTTTACTGATATTTTTAAAATTAGTTGTTATTTCCAGCAGGTTTTTATTATTGGCCTGTAAAGTTGCCAGCATGTCATCTGTACTCAATGATTGCTCCACTAAAAGAAAATCATTTTTTCCTACTTGTGGCAAAGTGGTATCTCCTCCGTAAATAATCACAATCTTATTGCCTATTAAACCATCTGAACCAATTTTTGCAAAAGCATTTTTATGTATATGGGATTCAACCGCATTTTCAATACCCATTGTAACTTCTACCTGTGAATTTACAGAAAAGGTAATCCTTTTTACCGTCCCTATTTTTACTCCGGAAAACCAAACATTTCCTCCTTTTAATAACCCACCTACATCTTTAAAAATTGCATGTATAGTAAATGATTTTACAAAAGTCTTTTTTTGTCCTCCTATTGTGAAAATGGTCACCATCAATATTGTAATGCCAATAAGTATAAATATTCCAACAATTACGGGGCGGTTATTTTTTAATGTACTCATTTGCTGTTGATAAAATTATAATCAAAAAATGCCTTTGTATTTGAGTTTATTGAATTAAATACTTCATCAAAACTTCCCGGTGCTAAAAATTTGCCATCAACTATCATTGTTACTTTGTTAGCTGTAGTTTTTGCACAGGTAAGGTCATGTGTGATGATAATGGCACTGGAATTGTACTGGTGCTGAACTTTAGCAATCAGGTTGTTTATTTCCACACATGTCATTGGGTCAAGGCCGGATGTGGGTTCATCATATAGCATAATTTCCGGCTTCATAATAAGGGTACGGGCAATACCAATACGTTTTCTTTGCCCGCCCGAAAGTTCGGAAGGCATTTGATTGATGGTTTGTGATAATCCCACATCATTTAATACTGATTCAATTGCATCGTTCACATCTTTCGTTTTTAAATTACGTTTATTTCTCATCAGCGGAAAAGCAAGATTTTCCTTTACACTCATGCTGTCGTATAAAGCACTGCTTTGAAACGAAAATCCAATTTTTAACCTCAGTTCCTGCAATGCTTTTGCACTTATTTTATCTACTTCCTGTCCAAACACTTTTACAGTTCCACTATCAGGTTTCAGCAGGCCAGAAATGATTTTTATTAGTACAGATTTCCCACTTCCCGAACGGCCAAGCACTGCGATGTTTTCACCTTTCAGAATATCAATATCAATTCCGTTCAGAACAACATTCGTTTCAAAAGATTTTTTTAAGTCTTTGACAGAGATTATAATTTCATTATTATCAATATACGTTGCTTGTTCTTCCATAATTAACCATTTTTTCTTTATTTTACCTTATTGCATTTACAAATTGTACAATTACCATTTCCTCTATAAAAATCATAAACATAGAAAGTACCACCGCTACATTAGCAGCATTGCCTACACCCTTTGTACCATTCTGTGCGTTGTATCCTTGGTAACAACCAGCTACGCCAATTGTAAAACCATAGCAAATTGCCTTAAAAACAGAAGAGATAATATCAAGAAAGGATATTGTTTTAAAAGCACTACTAATAAAGGCTGGAAAACTCGTCAGTTCATTTTGATGAATATTTATAAAAGCCCCTAACATGCCAATTAAGCCAGTGTAAATAACCAATATTGGCAACATCAAAGTAATGGCTGTGATGCGTGTTACCACCAAAAATTTAAATGGGTTTGTGCCAGATACTTCCATGGCATCAATCTGTTCAGTTACTTTCATCGAACCTAATTCCGCTCCCATATTAGACCCTATTTTGCCTGCTGCAATTAAAGCGGTAACCAACGGGGCTAAAGCCCGTATAACAGCAATAGATATTAAAGAAGGCAGCCATGAACTTGCCCCAAATTCTGATAAGGATGGACGGGATTGTTTTGTAAATACGATACCGGTTATAAAACCTGTTAATGAGATCAGTGGTAAAGATTTAAACCCAACATTATAGCATTGATTGATTAATTCTTTAAACTCAAAAGGAGCAGAAAAGGCTTCTTTAAAAAAACGTACAATGAATTGATAACTTTTATAAATATCACCAAAAAATATATCTGCATTCTTTGAAAGGAAAAATTTATTCCTTTGCTTAATTTTTATATCTTCTGAATTTGTTGCCATCTTATATTGTTATCAAAATTTAAACATCTGTATTATTAAAATTCTAAAAAATAATTAATGATGCATAAAAAATAAACTGCCATTTGTTTCATTTATTATGGAATCGCAGTGCTTTTTAAAAACAAACGGGTAATGGAAGAACCTCTGTAAGCACCTATTACAATGATGGCTTTTTCTGAACTATCCTGTACATTCTCTACCATTTTTTGTGCCGCCTTTTATTGACTCAAACTTTATATTGGTAAAGTGCATGGTAGCCCAGCTAATAATGTACGCCGCTACCTTACTACTTTCGGTTGACATGAGAATTTCGGTATTCATATTTTTTATTTCGCACAATTCAATTCCCAAAAACTCCAGACCATCAATATCTGGCTCCTTACCTCAGGCGAATATTCACCAATACTACCCAAAAAAACCAATGTATTCAACTCTTCCAATGCTGCGGTATATACACTTATAAATTTTTTAGCTTGATAACAAAATAATTCAAAAGCTTCTGCGGCACGGGGGGCTGTGTATTTATAATTAATTAATTTTTCATACCGGAAATTGTTGTTGATATGTTCAATAAGCCTGACTCATGATTAATTAATTGGTTGAATTTTTCTGGAGTCAATTTTTCTACCTTCATTAAATATCACGCCAAAACGGGGTCAAGGTACCCGGGACGTGTACTCATTAACAATCCGGATGTTCATGTAAAGCCCATGCTGGTATCAATACATTTTCCATCCTACTCGAAAGTACTGGAACAAGTATTTCTTCAGTTTGGTACATAGTAAACTTAATACTGGAAGAACCAAAATTGATGGTAAGAATTGTATTTTTAATTGATTTCAGAAACAATTTTTTCAAAATAATTTATAGTTCTAAAAAGCAATAGAAATATTTATTTCCCAAAATTTTATTATGTTATTTGTAGTCTACTTTTTATAATCAGCCTACTCTTGCAATGTGTGAATGATACAAATCTTTTAAATAATTCTGTAACACTTATCAATCAGGATAAACCAAACTTCGCTTATAAATTTATTTTCACTTTAGAGAGCAAAATGATGAATCCAAATATTGGAGTTACAGATGATAACCGCCTGTCCGTAGCAAATGAATCGATTAAACTATTGGCAGATCAATATGTGTTGTACACCAAAACAAGAAATGCTCATTGGAATATAGGGGGTATAGCTTTTTATAACAAGCATAAATTCTTTGAAACGCAGTTTGGGCAATTGGATGATATTATTGATAGCGTTGGCTTTTTCGGAAGCGAAAAGTAAAAAGAAACTAAGTAGAAAGTAATGTTGTACCTGCTATTTAAATGTGTGAATGATACAAACTGTTTATAATATTCTGTAACAGTTTAGGTAAGAAAAGAGATAACCTTTATAATCGCAAAAATTCATTTGCGATTTCAATTTTAATAAGATGAAAAATAATGAGGAATTACAAAAAGACGTTCAGGATGCCATTAAATGGCAACCATTATTGAACGCAGCAGAAATTGGTGTTACTGCAAAAGACGGTATAGTAACGCTTACAGGAGTAGTGGATAATTTTACAAAAAAATCCGAAGCAGAAGATGCCGCAAAGAATGTAGCTGGAGTTAAGGCTGTTGTTGAAAAAATTGTAGTAAAATTCAGCAGCAGTTGGGCTAAAGCTTCTGATGGAGATATAGCTAAGGAAGTTTTGAATGCTTATAACTGGAACTGGCGTGTGCCAAATCACAAAATAAAAGTAAAGGTAGAAAGTGGATGGGTTACACTGGAAGGAGAATTGGAGTATAATTACCAAAGGGAAGCAGCAAGGGATGCTGTAAAAAATCTTTTAGGTGTTACCGGTGTATCTAATAACATCAAAATTAAATCTACCACAAAGGAAGTGATAGAAAAATCATACATCGAATCAGCACTAAGACGCAACTGGTCAATATATGACAATGAAATTGATGTAAAAGTTTCTGGTCATAAAGCAACACTTAGGGGCACTGTTGATTCATGGTATCAAAAAGATGAAGCAGGAAGAATTGCATTTAATGCACCTGGCGTTTGGTCAGTAGATAATGAACTGATTGTTGATTACGATTATTCATTGATGGATGCTTAATTCAAAAATAAAAATGGGAGACAACCCTCCCATTTTTATTTAATGTCCACATTTAGATATTATACATTTTATTCAAAATAAATTTTTATAACATGAAAAAGAAAGAGATAAAAGGGCTTAGAAAAAAATTGATTGTTTCAGTAAAAAAAGCTTTAAATGCTAATAATAAAAACCTGATCAATATACTTGAAAAAGACCTTAAAAAATCCATTAAGGTTGTTTCACTCAAGCACACCAAAAAGAATATCACTAAAAAGAAGCCATTATAGGCGGAGGCATAATTTTAAAATTCTCTATTCACTATAAAACTAAGGATGATGCTTTACAATAATTATTATTGGGGAATGCACTTTGTATGGTGGTTCATTTGGGTAATAATGCTCTTTTGGATATTCGCTATACCTTATGATATTCCGGGACAGCGGAAGAAAAGAGACAGTCCATTGGATATTTTGCAAAAAAGATTTGCCTCAGGGCAAATTACAAATGATGAATACCAGGAAAAAAAGAAAATACTGGAAAATGATTTATCAAAATTAAGTTGACTATTTGAGTAGATTAATTTTTTGCCAGGGATAACATTATACAATACAGCAATAAATTAACTGCAGTAAAAAGTTAGAAAATAAAGTAGTGTTTATAACAGGCGGAAACTCAGGTATTGGAAAAATATCTGCATTGGAACCCCGTAAGAGAAGGCGCCATCGTTGAAGTAGCAGATCTTATCGGCAAAGTTGATGGAGAAACCATTGCAGAGATAAAAGCCCCTGGAGTTGAAAGTATGATTGTTCCCATTGATGTATCGGATATAGAGAGCGTTAAGCGATAATTACAACTGTTGCAGAATTTGAGCGGCTGGATGTAGCATTTTTTAACGATGGTAACCGGAATACACACCTCAAAAGAAAAGAAAAGATGTCAGCATTTGGCGCTGAATTAAAAAAACTGATACTGATATTAAGCACAACTGCCTTAGGAATTAATACATTAGAAAAAGGAGTTAAGCGATTGGTAAAAAAATTGAAGTCCTTAAGAAAATTTACAATAGATAATTTTATAATTTATTTAAAATGAAAAAAATAACAGGAATATTAGAATGCTTTGCAGTAGCAATACTTATCAGTAGTTGTAACGATGCATCAAAAAAAGATATGAGCGATGCTTCACAAAAAATAAAAGAGGTCAATACCGATATGAAAAAGGCTATAATAGCTGCCAATGATTCAGCAAAGGCCGCTGCAATATCAAATTGGAAAACTTTTAAAAATGAATCTGATAGTGCCATTGTGGGAATGGAAAGGGAGGCTACAATGCTTGAAGAGAAAATTGCTAAGGCCAATACTAAAGAGAAAGAAAAATTAAAAGCCTATTTGAATAATACAAAAGAAAAATTAAACGCATTGAAAATTAAATTACAACAAAGAAATATTGAATTTGAAAATAATAAAGAAAAATTTGATACAATAATAGCATCAAAAAATCAATCCTTTGAACGGGAATTTAAACATGATATAAATGAGCTTGGTACAGCATTCAAAGACCTTTTTAACGATAATGTAAAATAAAAAAAGTATTAATTAAACAAGTATTTAAAGATAATTTATGAAAATATTAATGGTATTAACCTCACACAGCGATTTAGGCAATACTGGTGAAAAAACTGGTTTTTGGATTGAAGAATTTGCTGCACCTTATTATGTGCTGGCAGATGCTGGTGCAATTATAACTGTTGCATCACCCGAAGGCGGACAACCGCCTGTTGACCCCAAAAGCGAAGCGCCGGATGCACAAACAGCAGCAACAAAAAGATTTTACGCTGATCTTGATGCAATTGATAAAGTAGCCTATACAATTAAATTGAGTGAAGTAAACAAGGATGATTACGATGCTGTTTTTTATCCGGGTGGCCATGGTCCATTGTGGGACCTGGCAAATGATACCAACTCAATTGCCTTAATTGAAGGGTTTTATAATACCCAGAAGCCGGTTGCATTTGTATGTCATGCTCCTGCTGCTTTAATAAAGGTGAAGTCAGAAAATGGGCAACCATTGGTCAAAGGAAAGAAAATCACCGGTTTTTCAGATACCGAGGAAGAGGCTGTGGGCTTAACCAAGGTGGTTCCTTTTTTACTGGAAGATGAATTAAAAAAACTGGGTGCACATTACAGTAAGGGAGCTGACTGGGGTTCTTATACAGAACAAGATGGCCTGTTAATTACCGGGCAAAATCCGGCATCATCGGAAGCTGTTGCAAAATTGCTGTTGCAAACACTTGTTGGTAAAAAATAAAAGTGTTATTAAAAGTAAAATTTATAATGAAAGGATTTAAAGCAAATATTGAAAAGGAAACTTTAGACAATGACAATTTCAGAAAAGTATTATATACAGGCAAGCATCTTCAACTTGTATTGATGAGCCTGAAACCAGGTGAAGAAATTGGCGAAGAAATTCATCAGAATAATGACCAGTTTTTTCGTTTTGAAAGTGGAACCGGTAAATGTACAATTGATGAAAATAATTATCATATAACAGAAGGTGATGTAATTGTTGTTCCGGCAGGGACAAAACATAATGTTATCAATACAAGTGATGAGCCATTTAAAATGTACACCATTTATAGCCCACCCAATCACCAGGATGGAATTATAAGAGCAACAAAGAAAGCAGCAGATGTAAAAGATGAAAAATTTAATGGTGTAACACCCGAATAAATAAACTTGAAAAATACATGAAACAGCAATAGTGATATGGAAGACTTGAAGCATTTGGAATTTCTGGCAGTTAATTCGAAAGAGATTATTGAAAAGCAAGTAGATTCTTACCGGCAGCAACATTCTTATGCCGGCACCATCATTGGTGTTACAGTTTTATTTATTCCCTTCTTTCTTAATGGGCTTACTGGTATTTCGCAGGCAATACAATTTATTTCAATTGTTCCCATTGTTTTATTTATCTGGTCAATACTTTCTATGTTAAGCATTTTTAGAACAAACCCGCTTGACCAGGCTTTCAGTTCAAAAAAATATCATGACTTATTAACCAAAAGTTATAAGGATATATTGCTTTATGAAATAGACGCTAATACCAAATCATATAATAAAAATACCATACTAACTGAAAAAGGAAATAAAAACTATGCAAGAGGCGTAACACTTACCACAGTAGCCATATTTATTTCCATCATTTTATTATTAGCCAACAAATTTATTACCATTGAAAAATAGCCAACAAAGTTAAAGGTGGTTGGTATTGAGAATTCCCGGCCATTTATGTTGCAGGCTAATGTTGAATGCACTATTTTTAAACAGGCATAATTAACGCTGTTTGATAAACTATTTGTTGCTTAATAAAATTAATTCAGTCTAAAAATTAAGAAATATGTGTTTTTCAGCAAATGCAAGTTTCAGTGCTGGTGTTGTACTCACGGTGATTGGAGTAGCCACTATAAAAAAAGTGCAGCATCCTTCGCAAATTATGTTTGCATCTATACCTTTAATTTTTGCAGTACAGCAAATAACAGAAGGTGTTTTATGGCTTGCATTACCCAAAACGTCATATCCTGCAACCCAGGTTTCCTTCACCTATATTTTCTTGTTTTTTGCCCAGGTAGTTTGGCCGCTTTGGGTACCATTGGCAATATTGCTGCTGGAAAAAGAAAGCATTCGAAAAAGGGTACAGAGATATTTAGTTGCTGCAGGGTTTCTCGTAGGATTATATTTTGCCTGGTGTTTATTAAAATTTCCTGTACAGTCAAATATAGTTGGCTATCACGTTGCCTATACATTGAATTTTCCTCCTGCATTCAGAAATTATAGTCTTGTATTATATGGGCTGGCTACTATTATTGCACCATTTTTTTCACCCATTAAAAGAATGTGGATGCTGGGAGTGACCATTGCGGTTTCATATATTATTACTGCCATTTTTTATGAGCAATATATACTTTCTGTCTGGTGCTTTTTTGCTTCTGTTATCAGCATATCGGTATATTTAATTATGAGAGAAATTAATAATGATTATGCTGCCGATACAAGTTTATTCGCAGCTTCCATGAATATATGCAGGCCATAAAACTGGTAGCACTTTTAAAATGAATATAAAATACTAATTAATGAAATGGAGCGATTGCAAGGTTACATCCGGTAAAAACTTTAAGCTTTCCAAAATCAGCACAATTGCGGGTGGTAACTATGTTGATAAAAAGGAATCCAGAAAATTATTGCAGCATGATATAGAAGAAATAGCAAAGCTGCAGAATAAATTATTTGCAGAAAACCGTCAGTCGGTCCTAATTATTTTGCAAGGGATGGATAGTGCAGGTAAGGATGGCACCATCCGTCATATTATGAGTGGTGTAAATCCGCAGGGCGTAATTGTCACAAGCTTCAAACATCCCAACACACAGGAACTGGAACATGATTATTTGTGGCGACATTCGATAAAATTACCAGAGCATGGACAGATAGCTATCTTTAACCGTTCGCATTATGAGAATGTGCTTATATCAAAAGTGCATCCCGAAATTGTAATGGCAGAGCGATTGCCAGGTATAGATAGTATCAATAAAATTGACAAGCAATTTTGGAAAATGAGGTACAACCAAATTAATTATTTTGAAAAA
>JANLVW010000218.1:0-1223 GCA_031364205.1 Ferruginibacter sp. | reverse complement strand
GGCGAAGAAATGGGCGGCATGCGTGGTGTAAAACATTATCTTCAACGCACGGCTATACAGGGTTCGCCGGATATGATTACTGCCATCAGCAATGTATTTCAACCCAATGCAACAGGTAACATAGAAGCAACACATCCATTTAAAAAATATTTCGAAGAGCTAAATATTGGCGACCAACTCATCAGCGAAAAACGATTAATAACCGCTGAAGATATAGACGCATTTGCAAACCTTACAGGCGACCATTTTTATGCGCACAAAAGAGAAACAGATTTTACGGGCACCATGTTTACAGAACAGGTTGCGCACGGGTATTTTTTAAACAGTGCTTCAGCAGGTTTGTTTGTCAGCAGCTTTGAAAAAAACCCGGTGTTATTAAATTATGGTATAGATGATATGCGGTTTGTAAAACCTGTGTATGCAGGTAATTCTATTTACATTCGTTTTACCTGTAAAGAAAAAACAGCTCAGGAATTAAAAGATGTAAATCCTGATGTACCGTATGTACAAGGACAGGATATACCCAAAGGGATCGTAAAATGGTTTGTAGAAATATTGGATGAAACAAATGAAACCGTTGGTGTAGGAACAATTTTAACAATGGTAAAAATGAAGAATAAAGTAAATAAAAATGAAGATAGAATTTTAAAAACATCCCCATAGTGCCTTTGAGGCAAAAAAAATAAATATGACTGAAACACAAGAAGGATATGTAACCTCTGAAACGCATAAAGGAATTACAACTATAGAATTTAGCCATCCACAAAGTAATTCTATGCCTACAAAGCAACTGGAAAAACTTGCACACGAAATTCATTTTGCAGGCACACATGCCGAAACAAAAGTTATTATTTTAAAAAGTTCGGGAGACAAAGCATTTTGCTCAGGTGCCTCATTTGATGAGTTGCTTGAGATAAATAACTCCGCAAGTGGCGAAAAGTTTTTTAGCGGTTTTGCAAATGTGATAAACAATATGCGTCGTTGCCCTAAATTTATCATAGCACGTATACAGGGTAAATGTGTGGGTGGCGGTGTGGGTATTGCTGCTGCTGCAGATTATGCTATTGCGGTAGAAGGTTGTGATATAAAATTGAGCGAACTCGCTGTAGGCATCGGCCCTTTTGTTGTTGGTCCTGCGGTAGAGAGAAAAATTGGTCTCGCAGCTTTTAGTGCACTTTCTATAGATGCTACCATGTGGCGCAACAGCGATTGGGCAAAGAAGA
>JANLVW010000210.1:0-3826 GCA_031364205.1 Ferruginibacter sp. | reverse complement strand
ACCTCGGGGTGCATAGGACAGGTATATTTTTTATGCGCCATTTTCATGTTCATATGAGTGCTGTCCGTTTTCATTTGGGCAAATGTTACTGTTGTGGCAGCTAATATGATAGCTATTGCCATAATTACTTTTTTCATGTTTTATTTTAAATTTTATAAATTATTATTATTAAAAATCCGTGTATTATTTGCTACAACTATCGTGCTTACTGTAAATAATTTAATATCTCTGTTAGAACAAGACTTCACTATTATATATTTTTTAACGGGTAGATTAGTTTTTACATTTTAAGAATACCCACTGCACTATTATCTTTTATACTCATGATTTTTAAAATGAGTAATTCATTACTGGTTACAAGTATTATTTTTTGTTTTTTCTATTCTCTCCATTTCCAATCTTTTATCTCCGGCATATCCAGACCGTGTTTGCGAATATAATATTTGTGCTCAACAAGTTTATCCTGCATTTCCTGTTTCAGGTAAGCAGTTCGTTCCTTTATTTGCGGCAGCCTATCCAGCGTATCCATTACCAAATGAAACCGGTCCATGTCATTTAAAACAGTCATATCAAAAGCGGTAGTTATTGTGCCTTCTTCTTTGTAACCCCGTACATGAATGTTGCTGTGATTAGTTCACCGGTATGTAAGCCTGTGAATAAGGGTTGGATAGCCATGAAAAGCAAATATTACGGGCTTTCCTTTTGTAAATAATGTATCAAAATCAGCATCGCTTAATCCATGCGGATGTTCCGTCTCGGGTTGTAATTTCATGAGGTCAACAACATTCACAACACGCACTTTAAGTTCAGGTAATTTTTCACGAAGAATAGCTACTGCAGCCATTGTTT
The DNA here is from genome assembly GCA_031364205.1 of Ferruginibacter sp. Taxonomy (GTDB): domain Bacteria; phylum Bacteroidota; class Bacteroidia; order Chitinophagales; family Chitinophagaceae; genus Ferruginibacter. Next base: position 2,977 of record JANLVW010000210.1, on the reverse strand, counting down.
CCAACGTAGGTACATCACCTGCACAAGTCATTACTACATCTGGTTCCATATCCTTATCACTGCTTGCCCAGGTCCATATGCCTATGCCTCTGGTACAGTGTGGTACTGCCTCTTCAACTGAAAGCCATTGAGGTGAGGGGTGCTTACCTGCAACAATTATATTTACATAATGTCTGCTACGAAAACAGTGATCCATTACTGATAAAAGACAGTTGGCATCGGCAGGTAAATACACACGAACCACAGATGCTTTTTTATTTATTACATGATCAAGAAAACCGGGATCCTGATGTGTAAAACCATTATGATCCTGCCGCCAAACGTGTGATGCCAATAAAATATTTAAGGAAGCAATTTTTCTCCGCCATGGAAGATGCGAGGTAACCTTAAGCCATTTTGCGTGTTGGTTAAACATGGAATCGATAATATGAATAAAAGCTTCATAACAGTTAAACAAGCCATGTCTGCCTGTTAATAAATAACCTTCCAGCCAGCCTTCGCACTGGTGTTCACTCAGCATTTCCATTACACGCCCTTCTGTAGCAAGGAACTCATCTGCATCTATTATTGGTGCTTCCCATTGCCTGTTTGTAGTTTCAAAAACAGCATTCAATTTGTTTGAAAGTGTTTCGTCCGGACCAAAAATTCTGAAATTATTTTGGCTAGAATTTTCTTTAATAATATCACGAATAAACTTTCCAAGCACCAGCGTATCACCCGGGCCGGTCTTTCCACGCACCGGTAAATTAATCCCATAATTACGAAAGTCAGGCATATGAAGATCGTGGAGCAACAGCCCGCCATTGGCATTCGGATTAGCACCCATTCTACGATTTCCTTTTGGAGCAAGTTCAGCAAGCTCTGGAAGTAAATGCCCCAAATCATCAAAAAGCTCTTCCGGCTTATAGCTTCTCAGCCATTCTTCAAGCTGAGCCAAATGTTCAGGGTTTGTAATTGGGTCTGTTATAGGAACCTGATGTGCACGAAAGTTTCCTTCAATCTTTAACCCATCTACGTATTTTGGTCCTGTCCATCCTTTAGGCGATTTTAAAATAATCATTGGCCATTGCGGGCGTTGGGAATTTTTATTATGTGCTGCATTTTCTTTTATTATTTTTATTTCGTCCACAATTGTGTCCAGCAAATGCGACATTTTTTCATGCATTTGCATCGGGTCATCACCTTCTATAAAATAGGGTTTCCATCCATATCCTAAAAAAAGCTGTTCAAGTTCTTCATGGCTAATACGGGCAAAAATAGTAGGGTTGGCAATTTTATATCCATTTAAATGAAGTATTGGTAGCACAACACCATCAGTTACAGGGTTAAGAAATTTATTGGAGTGCCAGGCAGTCGCTAAAGGGCCTGTTTCGGCCTCTCCATCTCCAATTACACATGATACAATTAAATCAGGATTATCAAAAGCAGCGCCAAATGCATGACTGAGGGAATAGCCCAGCTCGCCACCTTCATGAATGGAACCTGGGCACTCCGGAGAAACATGGCTCGGTATTCCACCGGGAAAAGAAAATTGTTTAAACAGTTTTTTTAAACCTTCTTCATCTTTACTGACGTTGGGATATATTTCACTGTAAGTGCCTTCTAAATAAACATTACCCACAATTGCCGGACCTCCGTGACCTGGCCCTGAAATATAAATCATGTTAAGATCATACTTTTTTATAATTCTGTTTAGGTGTACATAAATAAAATTTTGCCCGGGTGTAGTACCCCAATGCCCTAATAACATCGGCTTTATATGATGAGGTTTTAAAGGCTCTTTTAAAAGTGCATTGTCATATAAATAAATTTGCCCGACTGAAAGATAATTAGCAGCCTGCCAGTATCTGTTTATATTATGAAGCAGCTCATCTGGTATATTATCTTTTGTGGTTTTTAAAGTTTGTGCTTCCATAATTTAATTTTCTTTGTTAATAATTACTTGTTTTTTAATTCAGTTTTCAACAGCTTCTTTGCGCTGTTTGCTATTATTATTTCTTCGTCGGTAGGTATTACATATACTTTCACTTTACTTTTTTTTGTTGAAATAAGCATGGCGTTTTTTATGTTTTCTTTTTCATCTATCTCAATATTTAAATAATCAAATCCTTTACAAATTCTGGAGCGGATTGTAGGGGAATTCTCACCAATACCTCCCGAAAAAATTAGTATATCAAGCCCGTTTAATACAGCTGTATATGCGCCAATCCATTTTTTAACCTGGTAACAAAATAATGCCACGGCATCTGCTGCATAAACATGTGAACTTTCTTTTTTTAATAAATCCTGCATATCAGCACTAATTCCGGAAACACCTAAAAGACCACTTTCGTGGTTTATTACCTTATTAAATTTTTTTGCGTTCATTTTTTCTTTATCAATCATATACCAGGCAACCCCGGGGTCTAAATCTCCCGTTCTTGTTCCCATTACCAACCCACCGGCAGGTGTAAATCCCATGCTGGTATCTATACTTTTGCCTTCTTTTAAAGCTGCTAAACTGGCACCGTTTCCGAGATGAGCCAAAATAATTTTGCCCTTACTTTTGTCAGCCCCTTCTGCTTGTTTCAGCTTTTCCAATAAATAAGTGTAGGATAAGCCATGAAAGCCGTAGCGCCTGATACCGGCTTTGGCAAAGCGCCGTGGTATAGGTAAAATTTTTGCAAGGTTCGGCATCGTTGTATGAAACGAAGTATCAAAACAGGCAACCTGTAAAAGTGTAGGAAATTGTTTTTTAAATAATTTAATGATCTCAATTTCTGCAGGTAGATGATCGGGATCATAATCTCTTATTTTATTTAATTTATTTAATAATTGGTTATCAATAATTACCGGATCTGTATGCTCCAAGCCATAAACTATCCTATGCCCAATGCAACCAACGTTGTTAAAACATATTTCTTTTTTTAAACGGGTAATTAAAAATTTTGCTGACGCTTTAAAACTCTTTGTTGCTGTTTTTATTTCCTCTGTTGCT
>JANLVW010000176.1:0-1123 GCA_031364205.1 Ferruginibacter sp. | reverse complement strand
ACAGTTTCGACCAGTGGGGTGTTGAACTTGGTAAAAAACTTGCAGTTAATATTCAGGATGAGTTAGTAAATGAAAATGTAATTACGAGCCACGACAGCAGTACAAATGGATTAATTAATGTTTTTAAGAAATTGCGTAAATTATAAGACTCAAAACAAAATCAAAATGAAAAAAAATCAAAGTATAATCTGCTTTTTTTTATAACATTATTTGCTAAAGTTCAGGATAGTTCTCTGATTCTAAAAAATTATAAACAATTTAAAATGCCTTTAATTAAATTATTTAAAAAACCGAATTATTTAAATGGTGATTTAAAAAAAAGATTTCCTTATAATAAACCCGTTTTACAAAAACGAAACTGTAATAATTTTGCCATTGGATAATATGCCTCGTTTTATTCCTGATATGTCAAAAGTAAGTAAAATGCCAAATCATCAATCCAAAGGTATAGCTGTCAATATTCCAAATAAAATAATTGTTGAATCAAAATAAAAACCCCCGTTTTTTCGGAGGTTTTTTATCTATCTGTATTTTTTAATTACCATTTATCTACTTCTTCATTACTTCCATTATCCAAAGGAACACTAGGCATTTCCGAAACATGAATCGTTTCTACCGGCTTCGCTTTAATTTCTTCTTTATTATCTACATTCATTGATGGGGAGGATCCCGGAGATGTTGATGCAGTTGCATTTTGTTCATCACCTTCATAAGGAGTATCATGGTTAAATGCATCAAAATCAAAATCAGGCATTAACTCAGTTTTTACATAATCTACCGCTTCAGTAAGTCCTTTTATAAATTTATTAAAATCTTCTTTATAGACAAAGATTTTATGGCGGTCATACCCATCAGAATCAAATCTTTTTCGGCTCTCTGTTATAGTTAAATAAAAATCACTTCCACGTGTTTCTCTTACATCAAAAAAGTACGTTCTACGCTTTCCCGCTTTAATTCGCTTACTGTAAACACTTTCCTGTTTTCTGTCGTTGTTATCGTTTTGTTCGTTCGCCACTGTATTTGTTTTTTAAATTAATTGGTAAATAAATGTTCATGACAAAGATAAAATTGTTTTTGAATTGGCAAAATTTATAAAAACATAAAAATATGGCTGATTATTTGT
>JANLVW010000122.1:0-4044 GCA_031364205.1 Ferruginibacter sp. | reverse complement strand
TCCAAGCTTGGCACACTGGTATCAGATAATCTAAATCCTCAAAAGGCAAGAATACTTTTAATGCTTGCCTTAACTAGAACTGGCGACAAGAAAAAAATTCAGGAAATGTTTTTTAGGTATTGATAAAAAAATAAAACTCTGTTAGAATTAAATACTAACATTGAGGGGAGGATAAAACTAAACAGATTTACAGATTTTTTTTTGGTTTTAAGAACATGAACCAATAATGGGTTTTGTGAAGTACGGCTTGAGGTTTTAGCAATGAATAATTCTGCATATTCGGACTTTGTTTCGAGCTTGATCCAGATCGCTAAATATTGATTCTAAATATTTATCTTTAACAAAAAAGCCAGGAAGCGGTTACGGGCGGAATACTACTTCTCAACTTACACAAAGCTTTATAGCAGACGGCAATTTTGGACGGGATGAAGCGTTATTACCTAATAATACAGCATGATTAATTAATTTTTTAAAAGAACATAACACTTTAAATATCTATTATTTTAATTACATTAAACAATGAAAAAACCACTTTTATTTACAATATTCCACGTCTTGTTTTTTGCTTCATCTTCTTTTGCCCAAACAAAGATTGACAGGTTTTGTGAAGTTTCACTAGACCAAAAAAATCGATATACAAGCAAATTGGTCGCAACAATTTCATTTGGACAAGTGGACAGTTTATTTTTTTTCAAGGACAATTCTGTAATTGAAAAACTAAAAAGAGTTAATGGCATTACCAATTCGACTGACGTTTTAAACTACATGAGTAATCTCGGTTGGACACTCGTGAGTGTAATTCCATTTGGGTATGCTACAAGCCATGAACGGTTTTATTTTAAAAAAGAATTTGTAAGGACTGATTTAGGGGTTGGAAATCAGTGAATTTAAAAACTGTCACCAACAAGACTATCGCCAATAGTGTGGTAGAACGTGGTACAATCGGGTGCATATGCATGTTAACTTTGGTTCCGGCTTACCGTCTCCTGTCCGACTTTTTTTTCCTAACTTAATCAAAAGTTTTTCAATTGAACTTCGGTTTCGGGCGGAAGGAATTCTTCTATGTTGAGTTTCTGCTGCATGGTCTGCTAAAAATATTTTTGATTTTATTTTTTACACGGCAATATGATTTTAGGCTATGCCATAATATGAAAAAGTACACTTCTATAAACAGACATCACAAGTGTTTTGGCACCAGGAAGCTGCACGGTCTCTTTTAACTTTTTAAAAATGTACACCTGTATCCTAATATAAAACAGACGACAGGTTTTTACGCTGTTGCTGCAAATTCCGTCTAACGGTGGGTGTACAAAAAAACTTTTCACATATTTTGCAAAACCGGTTTAACTTTATTGTACCAGTCTAAACGGAGCAAAGCAATGCCGGCGGGTAACTTTGCAAGGGATAAGCTGGTTTGGGCGAAGTGATACACTTTGTTTTTCAACTCCGGTTTACCGGAGTTTTTGCTTGTTTCACTTTGCTTAACAATGCCTTAAAAAACGCACAGGGTGCTTCCTATGTTAATACTGCCTGCACATATGTTTTTTTTTGTTTTAATACATAACGTATTCTTGATAAAAGATGTTTGCCTATGCGTATGATGGCTTTATTTTTATGCATGCTCTTGCAATAATTTTTATACAACATCAGCAAGGCAGGATCTTGCCGGATAATGACCCAACTGCTTTCTATAATGGCGTTTCGCAAGCGGCAGTTTTTACGGTGCGTGATACCTTTTGATTTTTTTGTTTCGCCACTGTCATCTGTATCAGGTACCAGCCCTGCATAGGAGTATAAATGATCCGGGCTTTTAAACCGGTTGATATCTTCTATTTCAAAAAGTATGATAGCAGCGTTTACCTCCCCAATGCCGGGGATGCCGGTAATGAGTTTAATTTGGTCTTTAAAAACTTCCTGCCTGCAAAGGTTGCGGATGCCACGGGTGGTTTCTAATATCAGGGCTCGTTTTTGCTGATGGTCTTTTATCATTAACTGCAAATTCATTTTTAACCAAGTGTCGCCATTGCAGGGATTGCTTTCAAGTTTCTTAATAAACTGACTGCTCCAGTACTGCCCCACATCTGCTTTTTGGGGTAGCTCTAGGCCATGAAAATGAAGGCAGTGCCATATCCTGCATTTTTGCCGGGTACTATCCAACACCAGTCGTTGCCGCTGGCGTACAAGGCTTCGGGCATATTCCATTGCAGCGGCAGGAACATGGATACCAGCCGTTTTTTTATTTTTAATTTCTTCGCTGATGGCACGGGCATCTCGTTTATCATTTTTCTGCCGCTTGTCTTTATCGCTTTTGGGAATGTCTGCTGCATTTAATATCACACAATCAATTTGTAATTGAGCCAACTGCCGCTGGATACCAAAACCACAGAACCCTGCTTCGTAGCCAACCTTATAGCTAGCATTGGGATAATTTTTGGTGAGAAATTTATGAAGTGCTGCAGGGTCGGGGTTTTGAGAAAAATCCCTTAGTTCCATTTCCTGATCCCGAATGTTTACCCGCCAGCTTTTTAAGTGTACATCCAGTCCGCAATAAATCGTTGTACCACTAAAGTCTAAATTACTACTTTTGTTCATGAGGTTTTTGTTTTAAGTTTAAAAGAAATTTTGCTAATTAAAGTTATCCTTTTAGCAGAAACCTCTTTTAACTCATACATAAGACCTAATACCACACCTGCAAAAAGCCCTGTCGTTAGCTGTAATTTTTACGTATTACAATTTAGGCGTTACTTCAGAAGGTCAAACTAAATTTATTCAACTATAAATAGGCCAGCCAGATTAATTATGAAAAAGGTATTTATTTCTTTCGTCCTTTTGCAGACAACTTTATTTGCAGTAGCTCAATCGCCCGATTTAATTTTGACCAATGGAAAAATTTTCACTTCAGACAATACCCAATTATATGTGGAGGCTTTGGCTATAAGAGCTGGGCGAATTACTGCAAGCGGTACAACGAATGCCATTAATCAGTTGGCAACAAAAAATACCAAACATCTTAACCTAAATGGCATGTTGGTGGTGCCGGGTTTTAATGATGCACATAACCATTTACCTGATTGCCTTACCGGAAATGAAATTCCTTTGAATGAAAATGCAATGGACCCCTCCTGGCAATGGATATTAGATACGCTTCAGCTATTAACGAAAACTACTCCGCAGGGTCAATGGATTCTGATACCCATTGGACCAGCCATCGCTAATTCTTTTGAAGACACCCGTTTCGATTTAGATAAAATAACGACTAATCACCCGGTAAGATTATTATCGTGGATGGGACATGTTTGCATTTTTAATACGTTGGGTTTGAAAAAAATGGGTATTTCAGAAGCAGCATCTGACCCAAAAGGAGGTTTTTATGAAAGATTACCCGATGGCAAAACCCTTACAGGTAAGGCTATTGAGAAAAATGCGTACAATCCAAATACAAGCTATCAGTTGGTTGCGGCCATGCGTGACGAAAAAAAATTAGTGAGAGAATTGCAGGGAATAACGCAGGTAATGCTGCAATTGGGCATTACCAGTTATCAAAATATGTGTACGGGTGCAACTGCAGGAGACTATATACGAATATGGCAAAAAGCAGGTTTGCCTTTTCGCCTAAGGCTGATACGTTGGGGTGATATGAATCCGGATGGAACTTTGAGCATACCCGGAAAAGAATTGCCAAAAAAAATATCAACGCTTCCTTTGATTACTGTTAGCGGTACAAAATGGTTGATGGAAGGGACACCGGATGAAGAATACGCAGAACAATTTGAGCCTTACCCCAATCGCCCTAACTGGTATGGAAAGATGAATTATACTATGCCTGAAGTTGAAAAAATGATTAGGGAAGCCGTTAATCGTCACGACCAGTTGATGTTTCATATTGTAGGCGATAAATCAGTGGGAAAATTATTAGACTTGATGGAAAAAATGAAAATTGATTGGAAGCCACTCCGTCCTAGGTTTGAACACGCGGATAAAATAGACTACCTGCCCAAATATTTGGAGCAGGCAAAAAGGATGGGGATTATTGTTATTGAAAAC
>JANLVW010000119.1:0-1364 GCA_031364205.1 Ferruginibacter sp. | reverse complement strand
CAACGGCATAACCACCGGCACCAGCTGAATCAGCTGCTCCTTCTACTTCTACAAACTTTGCCCCCAGGCTCATTACTTCTTCTTTTACCTGTGGTCTTGTATCAAAAACTTCCACCACAGCGCCCAATCTTTTTGCGGTTGCAATTGCCTGTAAACCTGCAACACCTGCACCCAATATCAACATTTTTGCAGGCGGAATACTTCCTGCTGCGGTCATAAACATTGGAAAATATTTTGGGAATAAATTGGCCGCCAACAATACCGCTTTGTAACCTGCAATATTGGCCTGGCTGCTAAGTACATCCATACTTTGTGCACGGGTAGTGCGTGGTAACATATCGATGCTAAAAACAGTGAAGTTTTTTTCAGCTAAAAATTTTGTTTGCTGTGCATTAAACAATGGCTGATAAAAACCAAAAAGAATTTTGCCTTTACATACTGCAATATCTTCATTGCTAAGTGGGCTTATAGATAAAATAATATCTGCAGTTTCTAACACATCATTTCTTGAACCTATGGATGCTCCTGCATTTTCATATTGATTGTTAGATGCAAATGCATTTATACCTGCATTATTTTCAATCATTACATCAACCTGTTGCTTTTTTAATAACAGAACATGTTCAGGTAATAGAGAAGCTCTTGTTTCCTTACCAGGTTCCTTTAAAACTCCAATCGTCATAAATATTAGTATTGATCGTAAGGTATGAAAAATTAAAATCGTATTACAAAATGTTGCTTCTCTTTAAAATTTTTTCCTAAAAATGCAATACCAATAAAAAACAAATCAAGGGTAAGCGTAACCTGTGTGTGTGCTTTTATGATTTCCCAGGCTTCTTCCATTTCTTTACTCCAATGTATATCGTCAAAAACAAAAATGGTTTCTTCATTTGCATTCAAAAGAATTTCTTCAAAGTATTTAAGGGTTGGCACTTTGCGATGATTGCCATCTAAAAAAACAAAATCAATTTTCTTATTGGATGATAAATACTCGGGTAAAGTATTATTGAAATCACCCTCAATAACGCCAATGTTTTTTAACCCCAATGATGAAAGGTTTACTCTTGCAATTGCAGCAATTTTAGCTGAACCCTCCATGGTTGTTACAGCTGCATTAGGTGCAGATGCTAAATATGATGATGTAGTTCCCAGTGAGGTCCCAAGTTCTAAAATATTTACTTTTTTATAATATTGAACGATTCTAAATAATAACTGGCTATACTTTTTAGATTTTAAGGAGGATGCTGCAATATGTTTTACAATTCTTTTTTTTATTTTAATAATAATTGAACCGGCACCAAAATCTTCTACCTGTATTACATTATTATTAATCAATAAATTTTGTCTTATTTTTTCAATTGGCT
>JANLVW010000116.1:0-2952 GCA_031364205.1 Ferruginibacter sp. | reverse complement strand
TCTTCCTATATGGTAAGAAATTTATTTTGTCAAAATAATTGTTTATAGTAATTTGATTTCAATTAAAATCATATCTATGCAACGTAAAGAATTTATAAATGCTTTAGGTTTAAGCACAGCAACCTTATTATTAGCTACTTGTTTTGGAGGATGCAGTAAAGCAAGTGTTTCAAATAATGGTAACACCACACAACCACCGACTTCAAATTCAGATTTTGTTTTAGACCTTAACTCAACTGAAAATGCGAATCTTGGAATGAATGGTGGTTTCGTTTATAAAAATGGTATTATTATAGCACGTACTACTACCGGTAGTTATATAGCTGTAGCCATGGCTTGTACACACCAAGGAACTACATTAGTTTACGATGGGAGCAATAATCGATTTTTCTGTAACAATCACGGCTCCACTTTCAGCAACACAGGAGTTGTAAACAATGGACCTGCTGCAATAAACTTAAAGCAATATAATACAACTCTTACAGGCAGTATGTTAAGAGTTTTTGGTTAGGTTGCATAATGTTTTTTGTGAAGCGTCGTCTTAATTCTAAGACGTAATTGTTTTTTTCCAGCAAATCTTTAAGGGGTCAATCCCTGAAGTGGAACATGCCTATTGCCATTAATATAATTTATATTTACAGCTTAATATTTGCAACCGCCAAAGGAGGATACAAATTTTTTAACTGTTCATAATCAGCACCCGCATCAACTCCTACTGTGCTGATGTAAGATGAATCGATATTTATTTGAGCAGCGCTTTTGAAAAAATTCACGTTTAATAAAAGTAAAACGGGTTTTGTTTTATCAGAAAAGTATGTTCGTTTTATTTCTGCGTAAGAAAAAAAATTAAAAGTTTTTTAGTTGTTTTGAGGTAATGTAAATGCTACCTAATTTATTTGTAGGAGTTGCAAAATGATTTATAACTACTTCAAACTTTTCTATTTTATTTTGATCAAATAAAAAATATTTGAATTCTATATTTATTGAATCTAAATAAACAGATGGCTTATTATTATGTAGTTTAAATTATGTAAAACAAATTATATAAAATCCTAAACCCAAAAAAATATTTTTTTATACGATCTTTACAATTTAAGATTAGAACATATTAAAATTGATTACTGTTAATTGTACCCCAATATTTTTAACATGCTTTGCGATGTTTGTTCTTTAGCATAAACCCATTCTATTAATTTACCGTTTTTATCTCTTTCAATAATTATATGTTTTGGAGATGGAATAAGGCAATGCTTTATTCCACCATACCCGCTTATCTGATCTTGGTAGGCACCTGTATGAAAAAAACCAACGTACAAAGGTTCTTTATTGCTTTCAATATCATCTCCATTGGTCGTTTTTACTTTTGGTAGAAAAACTTCATTGATGTGTTCCTCGCTATCGTAGTAATCATGACCATCACAGGTAATACCACCCAGTACTACACGCTGGTATTCATTCTTCCATTTATTTATTGGCAACATTAAGAACTTTTCACCAATGCCCCATGTATCGGGTAAGGTTGTAATAAAAGAGGAATCAATCATGTACCAGGTTTCCCTGTCGTTCTGAACTTTTTCGCCGATCACACTGTAAATATGCGCCATACTTTCTCCTACTGTGAAGCTGCCAAATTCAGTATAAATATTAGGCATTTTAACTTTAGCTTTTTTGCAGGCAGTTTTTATATTTCCTACTATTTCATTGATCATGAACTGGTAATCGTACGTAAACCCGAGGGAATGTTTTATCGGAAAACCGCCACCAATATTAATACTGTCAAGCTCAGGGCAAATCTTTTTTAGCTGGCAATATAGTGTGATACTTTTTTGTAATTCACTCCAGTAATAAATATCATCTTTAATGCCTTTATTTAGAAAAATATGCAGCATTTTTAATTGAAATTTATCTTCATATCCTTCAATTTCATCTACATAAAAACCCAAGACATCTTTTGCCTTCATACCCAAACGGGAAGTGTAAAATGGAAAACTTGGTTCTTCTTCTGCAGCTATTCTTATACCGAGTTGAAAAGGTTTACCTGTACGAATATTGCGTTTGTACATGCTTAGTTCTTCCTTATTATCCAATATAGGAATTACGTTTTTAAACCCATCGTTTATCAGTTTTACAATGCGGGAAGTGTAGTTTTTTTGCTTAAACCCATTGCAGATAATATTTATTTCCTTGGTTATTTTTCTTTTTTTATACAATGCATTTATAATATCGATATCATATGCATATGACGTTTCTAAATGAATATTGTGCTTTAATGTTTCTTCTACAATAAAACTAAAATGAGAACTTTTAGTACAATAACAATAATTATACTGACCCTCATATTTATGTTTTTTAAAGGCATTGGCAAACATTATTTTCGCCTTGTTTATCTGCATACCAATTTTTGGTAGATAAGACAATTTAAGCGGTGTCCCATATTTATCAATCAGCGATTTTATATCTACATCATTATATTGCAAATAGTTTTCGTGCAGTTTAAATCCCTCTTGTGGAAAATTAAAAGTTTGCTGCACTAGGCTGTCGTAAGAATTATTCATGGGCTTAAAATAGTACTACTGTTAAAGATACTTTTTGCTGCGCAAATATATTTAATAGTGATGGTTTTATTATGATTAGCATTATAAATAATGTGCGTAACAATTTTATTTCTTATTGTAGTAAATAATAACTTTTATAAGCAGTATAGCAAGTATAACTGCAAACACTAACATTAATATTATTATAGCCAAAGCTGATTCTGAAATATTCATTATTAAATTTAAGACGAATAACAGAAAAGAAGCTGTCTCAAAAGGGCAGCCTCTTTTTATGCCCATTACTTGCCTAAATTGTTGGTAAGTTTCTTAGCAATTACTTTATTCAATAAATTGTTTTTCATATATTAATATTACATATTATATCTGTATATGAAACGTATTATTCCCACTTTCAAGC
>JANLVW010000108.1:0-1377 GCA_031364205.1 Ferruginibacter sp. | reverse complement strand
TGGATATCTATAGAAATATAGGGTTTTATTTACAAGATGGCAAGGTAGACAGTGCTTTATCTTATCATAAAAAACAATTGGCATTAGCAAAAAAACTACATATACAATTATATGAAGCGGATGCGTATGAACAAATTGCGTGGGTAAAATCTTGGGAGGGTGATATATCTGCTGCTTTAAAATTTTATTATGAGGCCCTTAAAATTGCAGGAGACCCAAAATGTGCAGAAAACGGTTGGGGCTATTCAAATTTCTCTTATTCAAAAAGTCCTGAAGATGCGAGGGTTTCAATTATCGGGATGATTCATTATGAACTTTCCCGTTTGTATAATTCATTGAGTCAATATAAGGAAGAAAGATTACAACTAAACGAAGCATTTAAAATTGGTGAAAAGTTACAGAATCAAAAAATATTGACACTCGCTTCAAGGGGTATTGGATGCTTTTTTACAAAAAATAACCAACCAGACTCCGCCTTTAAGTTTTATCAAATGGCTTCATCGTATACCCGAACATCTCCTTATCGAAGACAATTTGCTGATCTCTATGACCTAATTGGTAAGTATTATGAAACTAAACAACAATACGATTCTACAAAAAAATACTTTATAAAATCAATTAATGAGTCCAGTTTAAATTATCAGCTTATCCGTCTCAGTAATGTTTACTGGGATTTCGGTCAACTATATTTAATTACTCATCAATTAGATTCAGCTTTATATTATACTTTAAAGTGCGTAACGCTAGCCCAATCAATTCAAAATGAACCTGATATTTCAAGAGGATACACCCAACTATCAAGTATATATGAACAACAAAAGAACACATCATTAGCATTAACTTATTTACAAAAAGGAAAATCAATAAAAGACAGTATTAATGATGCTTTCGTTAGTAAAATAACGCAATTTCAAAATATAAATTTTGAAGAACAACTTAGGTTAAAAAAAATGGTAGATGAGCATTTGAGTTTTCAAAATAAAATAATGATAGTTGGTTTAATTGCTATCATTCTAATTTTTATTTTACTAGCTATATTTCAATTCAGAAATAGTCGGCAAAAGCAAAAGGCCAATGCTGTTTTAGAAAAAACTTTATCTGATTTAAAATCAACCCAAACCCAACTCATCCAATCCGAAAAAATGGCAAGCTTAGGTGAACTCACTGCAGGTATTGCCCATGAAATTCAAAACCCATTGAATTTTGTTAATAATTTTTCTGAAGTAAATACCGAATTACTTGAAGAATTAAAAACGGAAGCAGATAGAGGAAACTTGGAAGAAGTAAAAGCAATAGCAGATTATATAATAAGCAATGAGCAAAAAATAAACCATCATGGCAAAAGGGCAGACGCAATAGTAAAAGGAATGCTGCAAC
>JANLVW010000100.1:0-2395 GCA_031364205.1 Ferruginibacter sp. | reverse complement strand
GTATCACCCTTTACCTGGTTTTTTTCTTTCCAAAAAACAGGGCTTCTAAACATTCTAAAAACCGAGTCTTCTGTGGAGTAATACATGCTGTCACTTACAGCTTGGGCAGAGTCGTTAAAAATGCGCACATTATTATAACCGATTACATATCTGATACTATCCTGTGGTGTTTTTGAATAGATCTGTTTGTTGTTAAGAGTATCCACTTTTGTATAATTTCTTTTTGTGGTATTGTCATATTTTCTAAGCCCTGAAAATAGTGTATCAGCAGCAATGTATGTGCTGTCCTTGTCTTTTACAATGATTACTACAGGTTTTTGCGTTGCGAGAAAAGAGGCTGTTTTTTGATTGGTTTCAATTCTATTACCGATTGCAATAACATGATTTATGCTGTCAATAAATTTTGCCCGTCCTTCTAAAATACCAATACCTGTTTTTTCATCAAAAAAGATATTATCAGCAATAGCTGAAGATGCACTGTCACTTATTATTGTTCGGTCAAAAAAATTTGCCTCACCTGTTTGTAAGTTATAGGTTCCATTATTTGAGCGAATAACTTTTCCTTCTTTTGTTTTCACTAATGTTGGGGAAATCAGTCTAGCTACTTTAAAAATTGTATTGTACCTCAGACTATCTGCCTTTATATCATACTTAGGATCTACAAGATGAACGTATTTTTTAAAGTAAACATCTTTTGTATCAGCATAATAAATAGCATCGGTGCTTGTTAATACAGTTGTGCCATTTATAACTTTGCCGCCATTCTTATATGTAGCGATGCTGTTTGCAAGATCATAAGTTAAATCATCAGTAAGCAAAGTTCCTTTACCATCTGAAAGCTTTACGTTTCTTTTTAAATAAGCAATTCTTTCTTTACCTAAATACCTTAAATAGTTTGCGTAAGTATTTACTGTGTCAGCATCATTAATATGTACGTTACCAAAAACTTCTGCAATTTGTGTACGAGAATTTATTACAATACTATCACCGGATAAAATAGTTTTACCCTGTTTTACTTTTGCATTACCTGCGAGAGTTCTAAGAGATGTACTGTCATCTAACGTAATAAAACGGGTACTGTTGCCCGATATTATCTCAATTTTGTTGGAACTGTCTTTTACAGGAGACTGTGCAAATATTAATTGCGAAGACGATAAGAAGATTAATAAAAAAAGTAAAAGCAACAGTTTATTCATTCAATTATTTTCTGGTTGCAAATTGAATAATTAATTACTAATTGCATCACAAAATTTTATTTAATTCTTTCTACAAAATAAGGGCTATTGATCGTATCAGGCAATGGAACTAAGATTGGGTTGTTGTTTTGCTTTTTTCCAAATACAGAAAGACTGACATACCGCTTCGGATTAACCCTGATATCATCCAGTAATAAATTTAATTTATTACCGCTTGAAGCAAGGTTTTTATACATCGTAGGATCATTTAATAATTTTCCTATTGTACCGCTGTTGTTATCGAATTTTACAATAACATTTTTGAGTTGGTTTACAGCTCTGTCAAGGGTATCAAGCGTTTTATTAAGATTTAAATTCGCAAATTTTGAAGAAGTTTTGTCAAGATTTGATAAAACATTGTTTATTTTTTCATTGTTATTTGCAAAGTTTGATGTGATAGAACTTACATTATTTAATGATTTTGCCAATGCTCCTGTTTGTGCATTTAATAAACCATTTAAAGAGGCAGTCGATGAAACCATAGACGCAGTAACCTGATTTAAATTTGCAAGGACCTGAGAAATATTTCCTTTAGCCTTTGGGTCTAAAATAATATTGAAGTTTCCAAGCAATGTATCAATTGAAGAAACGGCTTTTCTTACTTCATATAAAACGGGATCAACTTTTTTTAATACATTATCAAATAAACCACCGCTGGTTTCTGTTATAATAGTGTCTTTGTTGTGCAGGTTATCTATTGCATCCCCAAGCTTTATTTCAATGCTGGTTGTACCTAATGGATTAGATTTTATTATTGCAATAGAGTTTTTAGGTATGTTTATGTCTTTAGTTATGTTAAGATCTACCAAAATTTCCCTCATATCTTTTTCGGTAGTAATTTTATAGACTGTACCAACCTGTAATCCATTTATAATAATAGGGTTTGAATTTTGCAAACCTTGTACATTACCATATTTGCCGGTTATCATAGTATCCTTACTCCACAATTTTTTTCCTTTAAGAAAGTTGAAACCCAGTATTAATAATGCTAAAGACACTATAGTTATCGCACCTACTTTTGTTTCGTTTGAAATTTTCACTTATTAATTGTTTTAGTTATTGGTTTTTTTAAATTTAATATAGAGCTTACCAATTTGTCAGCCAAAAAAAGCCTTTAAATTTTTTAAGGGTTTTTTGTCAGTGGTTTAATAATTTCAAGT
>JANLVW010000088.1:0-13629 GCA_031364205.1 Ferruginibacter sp. | reverse complement strand
CCCGAGAACAATAACAGCAGCAGAAAAAATTTCCGCATAAAACTGCCAAAGCCGCTTTTTCTTTTTACAGGACCCTGCAGAATTTCCCTGTTCTTTATCTCATCCAATTTCACGTCTTCCATAGATAGTGTTTAATAATTTACAGGCCGTTTTGGCTGACCAGCCATATAAATATTGCCATATTTGCTGCGCCGAGATCCAACTCACGTTTACTTACTGATTCAAAGACATCCGTTTCTGCATGGTGCAGGTCAAAATAACGTTGGCTGTCAGGAGATAATCCGGCCAGAGCCGTTCCTATTTCTTTTAAAGGCCCAACATCTGAACCACTCCCCTTTTCATTAAAATCATAAACACCGTACGGAAAAAATAAAGATGACCATTCCTTTACTACCTGTTCTTTTTGTGAAGACATGTCTAGATTAAAGCCACGAGGTGTAAATCCGCCGGCATCACTTTCCAAAGCAAATATATTTTGCTCCCCTTTTTGCTTTACATTTTGCAGGTATGCTATAGAACCTCCTCCACCATTTTCCTCATTCATAAAAAGTACAGCCCGTATAGTTCTTAACGGTTTAATTACCTGAGCCTTTATGCTTCTTATAATTTCAATACTTTGAACAACGCCTGTACCATCATCATGTGCACCTTCTGCTAAATCCCAACTGTCTAAATGTCCACCGACTGTTATAATTTGTTCAGGAAATTTTACACCTCTAATTTCTCCAATAACATTAAATGAATTTGCTGTTCCCATCATTTTACAATTAGATTTTATGAATCCTTTTACAATTTTACCTGATTGCAATACAGCACTTAATTTGTTTGCCGTTTGTGTACTAATGGCAACTGCCGGTATTTTTGGAAAAGAATCATTGTATACTGTTGCTCCGGTATGTGGGTGGTCATCCTCATTGCTTGCAAGGGATCTTACCATTACTGCAACAGCACCAAATTTTGCAGCTAAAGAAGGACCTGCTCTACGGCCAACACCACTTTCGCTATAGGCACGAAAAGTTTTAACGTAGGTAGGATTCATTTCTATATTTATTAAAACAATTTTGCCCCGCACATTTATTTTAGAAATATCATCTATCTTTTTTATCTCTACAATTTCTGCATTTATTAATTTGCCATTTGTGCCTTCACTATTGCCAAGCGATGTGAGTTTTATTTTTTCTTTGAGTCCATTTATTATAATGTAACCTTCCTCAATATCGCCTCTTACCCAATGTGGTACTACACAAGGTTGTAAATAAACGGTATCTGCTCCAGCAGTCTCAAGCATTTTTTTAGCGGCATAAACTGCTTTCAAAGCATTTGAAGAACCACTCAATCTTGGCCCAATATCTTTACAAAGCATACGCAGGTTTTTATACGCAGTACTGTTGACCATTACTTCATCGGCCAGTTTTTTAATTTGTAAACTGTCATTTTTATAATTTTTATTTAAAGATTGCTGTGACTTGCAGAACGTGGCAAAAAATAAAAGAACTGCAAAAGATAAAAAAGATTTCATGTACATAATATTTACGGGACAAACTTAATCTTTTACCGGAAGATGGAAATAGATATATCAAAACAGAATCAAAAGATTGTTTTCCAGTATTAAAAAATTAAAAGTTTTAATAAAAGACCGGGCAGTTGGCAATCTTAAAATAATTCTATTTTATGATTACATTGCAACATCATTTTAGCACAGATTTATTTATGAATATAGCAATTGTATGTTATCCAACATTAGGTGGAAGTGGTGTTTTAGCTACAGAACTTGGCAAGGCACTGGCAGAAAAAGGACACAACATTCATTTTATAACATACCAGCAACCAGTAAGATTAGGGGGCTTTCATGCAAATATTTTTTACCATGAAGTAAGGGTTCCAACTTATCCTCTTTTTGATTTTCCACCTTACGAAACTGCATTAGCAAGCGCAATGGTAGATGTTGTAAAAAACCAGGATATAGATTTACTGCATGTGCATTATGCCATTCCGCATGCGGCTGCTGCTTATATGGCAAAACAAATTCTTGCCAAACAAAACAAAAAAATTCCGGTTATTACTACTTTGCATGGTACAGATATTACACTTGTAGGAAGAGATAAAACATACAGCCCCGTTGTAACTTTTTCTATGGAAGAAAGTGATGCTCTTACAGCTGTTTCTAAAAATTTAAAAGCTGAAACTTACCGCAATTTTAAAATCGATAAAGAAATAGATGTCATTTATAATTTTGTGGATGTAAAACGTTTTCACAAAAAACCTATTGATGCTTTCAAAAAATTAATAGCACCAAATGGGGAACGAATTATTGTACATGCATCTAATTTTAGAAAAGTAAAAAGAGTTGCTGATGTTATTAAAACTTTTCAGCTTGTTGCAAAAGAAATTCCTTCAAAATTATTGTTGATTGGCGATGGCCCTGAGCGGCCTGACTTGGAAGCAATGACCAGGGATTGTGTGAATAAAGATGATATAAAATTTTTGGGGAAACAGGAACAGATGGAAGATTTGTTACCCATTGCAGATTTGTTTTTATTACCCAGTGAATACGAAAGTTTTGGTCTTGCAGCTTTAGAAGCAATGGCTGCAGAAGTCCCGGTTATTTCTTCAAATGCCGGAGGCTTACCCGAAATTATTGTTGATGGCTATTGTGGTTATATGAGTAACGTTGGCGATGTAGAAGACATGGCCAAAAACGCCATAAAAATTTTAAAGGATGATATAGTTTATGCAGCGTTTAAAGCAAACGCCCTTAAACAGGCTGAGCTTTTTGATATAGAAAATATTGTGCCTCAGTACGAAGCACTGTATAAAAGGGTATTACAATAGTTATTACCTGTGCCTTAACCATTTTTCAGGATCAAGATCTGCATTGCCTTTAGCACTGTAAAAATCTATAGAACCAATACCATCAAGGTTTGATGCTACCCTACCCAAAACCTGACCTGTCTTGACTTCCTGGTTCATTTTTACTGCTACAGCATTTAAATTACTGTAGGATGTAAAATAGTTTCCGTGCTTTACAGTTACTAAATATTTTTCATCATCTATTTCAGTGACAAGAATTACTGTACCATCAAATACTGCTTTCACACCTGTACCAATAGCTGATGATATTGTTACAGCACTATTTTCGATCCAAGCTTTACTAGGTAATTGATAGCGCCCATAATGGTTTAAAACAGCACCATTATCTACAGGCCACGGTAAGCTGCCTTTGTTTCTTTCAAAACTGTTGTTTAAAGCAATATTACTTGCATTAAAAGTAGATGATACAGGCGCCACTGCAGTTAAAGGTTCTTTTATAACACGGGGTTTTACAGGCTCAATAACAGTTGTTGGTTTACCTGCAACAACGGCAGCAGCATTTGATTTTGTTATTTTATCATTTTCTAATTTTAATTTTCTTGCTTCAACTGCAGCTAAATCCCTTAGATTTTTTAGTTTTCTTTCTTCAACCACTTTCCTTTCATAATCTGCTTTGATAGCAGCTGCGATAGCTGATTTTATAGCCCTGTTAACTTTAGCTATCTGTTTTTGCTTGGCAGCTATTCTTGCATTTAATCCACTTCCCTCTTTTTTTAATTGTACAACTATTTTATCCTGTTCAAGTTTTTGCTGTTCCAATACATTTAATTCTTTGCTCTGTTCACCAAGCGTTACATTTTTTGTTTGTTTGGATGCACCAAGATCCTGTAATCTTTTTCTCCGTAACCCCTGTGTCCGCAAAATATTCTGACCCTGCATTTCTCTGTAAGTACGGTAACTTTTTAAATAAGAAATACGTTTAATAGCGTCGTTAAAATTATCCGCAGAAAAAATAAAATTTATAAACTCATAATTGCCTTTGTTTTTATAAGAATAAACCATGCTTTTGGCATATTCCTGTTTTAAAGTATCGAGTAATTTATCATATCTGTTTACATCCTTTTGTATAGTATAAATATTATTATCCAGAATTCGTAAATCTTTTCCAATATTTTCTAAAACTCTACCCTGTAAATTAACCTTATTTTTAAAGAGTGATAGTGTTGTAAGATTTTGCTTTGTAACTTCTTTATTGCTGTTTAATAATTTTTGAGTTTCATCAATTTCTCTCTTTAACTGCACACGTTGCTTTTCCAACTCTTCTCTTGTTTGTGCAAAAGAACTTAATGTAAAAAAGGAAATGATTACAAAAGAAATGGTCACTCTCAACATAGTCTGGTGTTTAGAAAATAATAAATAATAGGAAAATATCATTTATTATTAAGAAATTAAAAATAAGGATTAATTCTTTTTATAGTTTTTAGGTACTGAGAAATACACCGATAATTCTTTGTTAAACTCAAATTGCTTAAAGTTCATTCTAACATCAAGTTTATTTTTTTCACTGGCAATTATTTGCCTGTAGGTTGAAAATTTAAATCCATTATTATTTTCGTAACTATCGTATGTAAAATCCGCTGTTCGGTTTCTTGCAAAATTTACATCATCGAGTTTTGAATGTTTAAGCGTATTATCTGAAGTGGAAATAGTAAGTAGATTTTTAAACTCGCTGTTTATTGATGATACCAGTAAAAATTCTTCAAATTTTCGTACGTTAATATTACTATCGCTGTAAAAAATGGGATTACCAACCAATAAATTTTGTAGTGTTTTTAAATTGAAAGGAATTTCGGTAATTTCCTGTAAATAGCTTATTGATCTATATTGAACTTCTTTTTCCTGTTTGTTTAAAAGTATTACACTGTCCTTCGTGATCAACAACCGAAATACTTCAAGGTTTAATATTGAAGCAGAAATAGAAATCCATATTGCGCTGTCTTTAATCATACGGACATTTGCCAGTAAATCAGGTTTTCTGCCTTTGCTGTCATCAATTTCAAGTTTAATTTTTGCTGAAAATGTTTTAAAATCAATGAAGTTTTTTTTAATTATTTCTTTTGTCGAATTAATTAAAAGGAATGAATCCGCGGGTGATCTCATTTCAATAACTTTTGTTGTATCCCGGGGCGCTATGGCTTTTGTGATAATTCTGCCAGATTTGCATTGAGTAAAGAATAATGATAATAATATTATAAATATCCAACCGGTTACTTTCATAAATTTTATTTTAAACCCCTGTATGTCCGAAGCCGCCTGCATTACGCTCTGTTTCATTTAATTGTTGTACAAGTATCAATTCGGCTTTTTCAACTTTTGCTACAACCAATTGCGCAATTCTATCATTATTATTTATTGGGAAAGGAAGGTTACTTAAATTGATAAGTAATACATTTAATTCTCCTCTGTAATCACTATCGATAGTACCAGGTGAATTTAAACAAGTAATCCCGTTTTTTAAAGCTAATCCACTTCTCGGCCTTAACTGACCTTCGTAGCCTTGTGGTATTTCTAAAAATATTCCTGTAGGTATGAGCCTGCGCTCTAATGGTGAGAGGACAATAGTTTCTAATAAATTTGCTCTGATATCCATACCTGCAGATCCGGAGGTTGCATAATGCGGCAAATCATTATTTGAAATGTTTTTAGCATTTATTTTAATTATATTATTCATTTTTTTTCTTTTTTAATAGAACTGTAGCATTAGCAAACAATCCTTCCTCTCGCCCTGCAAAACCCATTTTTTCGCTGGTTGTTGCCTTAATAGAAATATTTTCCAAATCAGTATGTAAAATTGCTGCAATGCCTGTGCGCATTTCTTCTGCAAAAGGCATTATTTTAGGAAGTTCAATACAAACAGTTGAATCTACATTTATAACTTCATACCCTTTTAAAACTATCAGATCGTAAGTTTTTGTAAGTAAAATTTTACTATCTATGTTTTTATAAGAATTGTCAGTATCAGGAAAATGTTTACCAATATCGCCAAGGCTTAAAGCTCCAAGAAGAGCATCACATATTGCATGTAATAATACATCTGCATCGCTGTGGCCTAAAGCCCCTTTGTAATGTGGTATATGTACGCCCCCTATCCATAAATCTCTGCCTTCAACAAGTTTGTGAAAATCAATTCCGGTTCCTACTCTATAACCCATAAATTTAATTTGCGGCAAAGGTGCATAAAACTTGTTGTAATAAAAAGACGTTCTACAACAGCAGAACGTCCTTATATTATTTTATGAGATTGTAATTAATTATCGAAATTAAATAACAAACTAAAACGTACCGTGTTTGAAAGAGGGTTTCGGCTTATGCCAGAACCCGATGGAAATATGTATGCAAGATTTAAACCAATTACATTATATCTCAGGCCTGCACCTACAGTTGCGTAACGTCGGTTGCCTTTTAACGGACTTTCGTAGAAATATCCCGCACGGAAAGCAAATTGTTCTTTATACCAATACTCGGCACCAATTGAAGCGGTTACCTCACGAATTTTTTCAGAACCACCACCCGGTGCATTTACCAATGATTTGCCCCAACTGCTTACTACATTTTGACTGCGGTAGCTAGCAATACTTGCAGCAGCAGTATCGGGAGTAGGGACCAACAGTTTATTAAGATCAACTGCAAAAGTTAATTTACTGTCAGCATCGAATACTTTTGTATAAGCACCACCTAACCCGAGGTTTGCAGGAATAAAATCTTTTTGTGCGTTATCGTCTGTATAAGAAATTTTGGAACCTAGGTTGCTTAAGGTAATACCGTAATTAAAACCCTCTCCATTTTCAGCTGCACCATTATGGAAGAAATGAAGATCTGCAGCAACTGCACTACCCTTTTTGTAATTGACCCCATTGTAAGTACCATTTGCAAGATTAGAACTAATGTAACGAACACCAATTCCAAGACCAGATTTAGGACCTAATTTTCTCGAATAACCACCTTCAACTGTATATTCACGAGGACGGTTACTACCTAGATCCTGACCGGATTGGTCAGTAAATTGAATATCACCTAAACTAAAATATCGTAGACCGATAGATAAAGCCTGGTTATCATCCAATTTGTAATATCCCGCTAGAGAAGCTATATAAACATCTTTTAAATTTAGATCGTTTAACCATGGAGTATAAGTAACACCAATTGAACCTTTTTGTTTGGCAAAAGGAGTTTTACCCAAATTCCAAAAGTTGGAATATGCGTCAGCAGCAGTTGCAATACCTGTTTCTCCCATCCCAGTACTACGGGCATCTGGAGAAATACGTAACATTGGAACTGCCGTAGTTACTACGTTATTAGTTTTGTCGGAGATAGATTGCGCTTTTACTAAAGTAGTACCACCTATTAAAAATGCCACAACGGCTAGCTTTAAAGTTTTTTGTTTCATGCGATTTTTTTGTCTTGGTTAGGTAGACTTGCCTCAATAAGCTTTTAATTTAAAATGGTGAATTAGTAATTATTATGAAATATAATAATGAGCTAAGATATAAAATATTGTTAAATAAAATCTCCTTTTTTGTAAAGAATTTTAATACATATTATAATTTTAATTAAAGATAACTTGAATGAGTAGACAAATTATTTTTTAAAAACGTTGCACTTCTGTAAAAATTGTTTAATTATTAAACAAAAAGCTAAAACTACAAAAGCCTACCAAGTTTTATAATGAATTATATTATATTGCAATCATTACATTATTAATCAACAATAACCACGAATTTTCTTCGTTTCATAATTTGTAAAACGACTATATACCATGTTAAAAATCTTTTCAAGTAGATATTTTGTGCTTATAGCACTTGCCGTTCTTTCTTTAGGAGCATGTAAAAACGGGAGTATCTTTAGTAAGAAAAAAGGAACTTCAGACGCAACAGGATGGAGCTATGATGATAAAAATTTAGGCAACTTCCATGTTGCAAAAGTAAAATATCCGAAAGCAGGACCGGGACTTGTTTTTGTGCAGGGCGGTTCTTTTGTAATGGGTGCAAAAGATGAAGATGTGATGGGAGATTGGAATAATGTGCCCCGCAGAGTAACAGTATCATCTTTTTTTATTGATGAAACTGAAGTTGCCAACGTGCATTATCGGGAATATCTTTATTGGCTAAATAATACCTTTAGCGGTGATACCAACATTGTTACAAAAGCCCTTCCTGATACTTTGGTTTGGAGACAAGAACTTGCATACAACGAACCTTATGTAGAATATTATTTCCGTTATCCTTCCTACAATTATTACCCCGTAGTTGGTGTAAACTGGCAACAGGCACATGATTTCTGCATATGGAGATCAGACAGAGTAAATGAACTTGCTTTAATTAAAAAGGGTTATTTAAAAAAAGATGCTGCAAAAAAAGAAATGAAGGGTGGCGGAGCAGAGGGTTCATTTAACACAGAAGCCTATCTTGTAAACCCAGAATTGATCCAGATGGCTAAAAGTAAACCCAAGAAAACAGATTTAAAAGATGTAAATGGTAAACCAAGGGCCAGTGTAAAAATGGAAGATGGTATTTTAAACTTGGGTTACCGTTTACCTACTGAAGCTGAATGGGAATATGCAGCTTACGGTTTATTAGATCAAAATCCAAATATTAGAAAAAAAGAAAAACAAAGCGGTGAAGAAAACCGTTTAAATCAGCAGGTTTACACCTGGTCAAAAAACCCTAATGGTTTAAGAGATAACCGCAGAGGTAGTTTTCAAGGAAAGTTTTTAGCCAACTTTAAAAGGGGTAGCGGAGATAATATGGGAATTGCAGGTGGTTTAAATGACCGTGCCGCTATTACGGGTCCGATAAAATCTTTTTACCCAAATGCATTTGGGCTATATAATATGAGTGGTAACGTAAGTGAGTGGGTTGCTGATGTATACAGGCCTTTGACTTCTTTAGATGCAGAGGATTTCAATTACTTTAGAGGTAATAAATTTACAAAATTATTTAAAAACAGTTCAGGCGAATACGAGAGAGACAGTGTAGGACACTTGAAAAGGCAAGACATATCTGACGATGATGTTAAAAACAGATCTAATTATCAAAAGAATAATGTTATAAATTATTTGGATGGCGATACAATAAGCCAGGTTTCTTATGGTTATGGTGTTACATCATTAATAAACGACAAATCAAGAGTAATTAAAGGTGGTAGCTGGAATGACAGAGCATACTGGCTTTCGCCTGGTACACGTCGTTTTATGCAAGAAGATCAAGCTGCGAGCACGGTAGGGTTTCGATGTGCACAAACATATATTGGCCCACCTGAAGGGCCGGGTTTTAAGGATGGCAATAACTTTCCATCAAGAAAACAAAATTCCAGAAAAGGCAGAAAGAGATAAATTAAAAAACCCTTCATCACCGAAGGGTTTTTTGTTACTTGTATGTTTTACCTAACTATTTTTGCAACATGAGTATTGAAGAATTGTACAGCATTTATCTTGAACATCCATCAATAGAAACTGACACCCGAAAAATAAAAAAAGGAGATGTTTTTTTTGCATTAAAAGGGCCCAACTTTAATGGTAATAATTATTTAGAAGAGGCTTTTACACGAGGAGCATTTTACTGTGTATGTGATGAAATGTCAGCCATTACAGATGGCCGAATCCTTCATGTAGGAAATGTTTTAAACACACTTCAACAACTGGCAAAGCATCATCGCCGGCAATTTAACATTCCATTCATTGCTATAACAGGAAGCAACGGAAAAACAACCACAAAAGAACTTGTGCATGAAGTACTTAATACAACTTATAAATGCTACACAACGAAAGGAAATTTAAACAACCATATAGGTATTCCGTTAACCATACTTTCTGTAAAAAAAGATGCAGAAATTGCAGTGATTGAAATGGGCGCAAATCATTTAAAAGAAATTGAGGGCTATTGTTTGTATACTATGCCAACACATGCATTAATTACAAATTGTGGTAAAGCACATTTAGAAGGTTTTGGAGGTGAAGAAGGTGTAAGAAAAGGAAAGGGTGAATTGTTTGAATATATTTTAAAAACAAATGGTACAGTGTTTTTAAATAGTGATTATGATTATTTACAAGCAATGAGCGCTGTTATAAAAAATAAAATTACTTACGGTTCTGTTGATGCAACTTATTTAGGAAGGGCAAAAGACGGAGAACATTTGCTTGAAGTAGAAATAATAAATGGTGCAGATATTAATATAATAAAAACTCAACTAGCGGGTTATTATAATTTACCGAATGTAATGGCTGCAGTGTGCATAGGAAAATATTTCGGGGTGCCCGATGATAAAATAAAAAATGCTTTGGAGGCTTACATACCAACAAACAGCCGCTCACAAATAATTAAAAAAGAAACAAATACTATTTTACTTGACGCATATAATGCTAACCCAAGCAGTATGAAAGCAGCCATTGAAAATTTTGCCGTTATGGATGGTGAAAATAAAATTGTAATTCTTGGCGGCATGATGGAACTGGGCAATGAGAGTATTAAAGAACATACAAATATTATTAGACTTCTATCCAACTATAAATGGAAACAGATTGTTGTTGCGGGTAAAGATTTTACAAACCTTCCATCTTCTGTTTTACATTTTAATAATGCCACAGAAATAGCATGTTGGTTTAAAGAACAGCAATTTAAAAATGCAACCATCTTAATAAAAGGATCGAGAAGTATGGCTATGGAAAAAGTGTTAGAATAATTTTTATGATTGAATTCTTGATAACGATTTTAAAAATTTACTCTTCTTCCAGCATCAAAAATTTTCATGCTGCTGTTCTTTTAAATATTTTTTCAAAGCTTTTTCACCAAATTGTTTAAATACTATTGGAGTTACTATCATATCCAACAATGTTGAACTTATAAGACCTCCTAAAATAACTGTAGCAACAGGATAAAGGATTTCTTTACCCGGAGCAGTTGCATCCACTGTTAATGGAATCAAAGCCAAGGCTGCCACCAGTGCTGTCATTAACACAGGCACCAATCTTTCCAAAGAACCTCTTATAATCATCTTGTCGCCAAATACTTCCCCTTCATGTTCTACAAGATGTATGTAATGCGAAATCATCATGATACCATTTCTGCCTGCAATACCTGTGAGTGTAATAAAACCAACAATGGTGGCAATTGAAAACACACCACCGGTAAGCATTACAGCAATTACACTTCCTATTAAAGCCAATGGAATATTCAGCATTATTTGAAATACAATTCTCGAAGATTTAAAGTGACTATACAACACTAAAAAAATTCCAATTAGAGAAAATATACTTAACAAACCGATTAACCTTGATGCGGATTTCTGGCTTTCAAACTGACCACCCCACTGCAAATAATAACCCTGTGGTAATTTCAATTGTGCATTTACTTTTGTCTGCATTTCTTTTACCGTAGTACCCAAATCCCTTCCCTGAACATTTGCACTTACTACAATTCTTCTTTGGGTATTTTCATGCGATACAGAATTTACTCCGTTTTCTATTTCGATGTTAGCAATTTGTGACAATGGAATAAGCGAACCGTTCGGTAACGAAATTTGGGTATTGCGAATGCTTTCAATATTGCTTCTGTCAGATTCATTTGTTTTCAAAACAATATCAAAACTTTTTTGCCCATACAAAATCTGACTGCTTACTTTACCATTGTAAAAGATCTCCAAATTATCTGCTACTTTTCCGGCCTGCAACCCATAGCGCTGCAAAGCTTTTCTATCAATTTTTATTTGTAATTGCGGAACTAAGACCTGCTTTTCCACCTGCAAATCAACAACTCCCGGCACTGTACTTAAAAGATCTTTCATAGTGGCTGCATTGCTTCTCAGTTCTGCCAAATCATTTCCAAATATTTTTATGGCAACCTGTGCTCTTACCCCAGAAAGTAAATGATCTAACCGGTGAGAAATAGGCTGACCAATATTAATATTACTACCCTTTAAAATATCTAATTGTGTTCTTATATCTGCCAGCACTGCCTTCATGCTTCTGTGATTATCTTTTAAAGCAACATCAATTTCTGTGTAGTTTGGTGGCTCCGCATGTTCGTCTAATTCCGCTCGACCCGTTCGTCTAGAAGTGAGCAGCACATCAGGAATTTTTAAAATTTGTTTTTCCGCAATACTTCCAATTTTATTACTTTCCTCCAATGATGTGCCTGCGGGTGCAACAACATTAATCGTAAAACTTCCTTCATTAAAAGGCGGCAAAAACTCCGTACCAAAAAACGGAACAATGGCTATGGCTGCAATGATCAAAGCAATGGCACAACCAATAATAAATTTTGGATGTTTTAACCCAAGGTGTAATAATTTGGTATCCTGTTTTTTTAACCATTTTACCAATGAACTGTCATGATCGTCATATCCAGCCTTCTCTAAATACACAGGCTCTTTTTTCTTTTTCCAGAACATTAAATTCACCGGTTTTAAACTTCTTTCTTTACCCAATAAATAACTACACAAAGCAGGAGTAACGGTTAATGAAACCAACAACGATGCAATGATGGAAGTGATGTACGCAATGCCTAAGGGTGCAAATAATTTCCCTTCAATACCCTGCAAATAAAACAACGGCAGAAATACCAAAACAACAATAATAGTTGCATAAACAATAGAGTTTCTTACCTCACTACTTGCTTCGTAAATAACTTTATTTAAAGGCTTAGGATTTACACTTGCCCAGTTTTCCTTTAATCTTCTAAAAACATTTTCCACATCTACAATTGCATCGTCAACCAACTCACCGATAGCTATTGCTAAACCACCAAGGGTTAATGTATTGATGGAGATACCGAATGATTTAAAAATTATTGCGGTAATTACCAGTGATAAAGGGATCGCAGTAAGTGTTATAATCGTGGTCCTAAAATTGAGCAGAAATAAAAACAAAATAATAATTACTAAAATAAATCCATCCCTTAAAGCGCTCTCCACATTGCTAAGTGAGTTTACAATAAAATCTTTTTGTTTGAAAACGTTCGTTTGAATTTTTACATCTTTCGGTAAAGAAACCTGTAATTCTGCAACAGCTTTTAAAATTTCTTCTGTCAGCGTAACCGTGTTTGCACCCGGTTGTTTTTCTATATTTAATATTACAGCAGGTTTACCGTTTAATGAGCCATCGCCTCTTTTTACAGCTGCACCAAACTTTACATCTGCTACCTGTTTTAATAAAACCGGCGCATTGTTTTTATTTGCTATAACTGTATTCGCCAGATCTTCCAGCGTATTTGCCCGTGCTATGTTTCGTATTAAAACCTCTGAACCTTTATCATTGTAAAAACCACCCGTCGTATTTTGATTGGTTAATGCTAAAGCATTATCTACTTCATCAATACCAATATTAAACTGTCGAAGTTTTTCTGACGAAACCAACACCTGGTATTGCAGCTTTTCGCCCCCAATCGGTATTACCTGGCTTACACCTTTTATGCTCATTAATCTTCTGCGGATGGTAAAATCAGATATAGTTCTTAACTCAGATGGCGCCGTGGTGTCAGCTGTTACAGCAATCATCATTATCTGCCCCATTATGGAACTTATAGGCCCAAGCTGAGGTGTTATTCCCTTTGGTAATTGAATTGACTGTAATTTTTCTGCGGTAAGTTGTCGTGCTCTATAAACATCCGTATTAAAATCAAATTCTACAAACACCAAACCCAAACCAGGCGATGCTACAGAGCGTACAACCTCTACACCAGGCGCCCCGTTTAAAGATGTTTCTACAGGAAGATTTACCTGAGATTCTATTTCTTCCGGTGCCATACCATTGGCTTCCAAAAAAAT
>JANLVW010000090.1:0-1345 GCA_031364205.1 Ferruginibacter sp. | reverse complement strand
TACAATTGTAGTTGTTTGGTTGAAACCTGTTATACTGCGGGACTTATTATTGTAATTGCTTCCAAGGCTGGCAAATGTGCTTAGGGTTGGATACATTGAGCCTTTGGCAGCTTCAACTCTTCTTTCCGCCCCTTTTAGCCTAAGTTCATTTACTCTTTGCTGCGGAAGGTTTTTTAATGCAATATCAAATACATAATCAGGTTGTAAATTGGCTATTGGCTCTACAGGTATTTTATCAATTGGTGGAACATCCACTTCAAAAGCAAAAGCGGCGTCTAAACTCATTAAAGCTTTAAGAGAAAAGATATTAAGGGTAGTATTGCCTTTGGCATTTATATAATTTACACTGTCTGCAGCAAGCTGGGCTTCCAACTGAGATGCATTAAGCTCAGGTAAAGCACCTGCATTTACCTGCTTACGGGTTATACCCAACTGAGATTGAGTTTGCTGTATTTGCACCAAGGTGATATTTTCCTGCTCTTTACCAAGCAAAATCTGCAGGTAAGCATTGGCTGCTGAAAGCGCAATATCATTTTTTATTTTATCTGTAGATGCGTTGGCAGCCTGTGCTTCAAAATTATTGGCAGCAATAGTATTTCTTTTGCTGTAAAAGTTAAAGATATCTGCACTTGATTGTAATTGAAGACCAGCCGACAGATAGGTTTGGGTTGTACGGCTAAAGGTTGTGGGATCCTGATTGTTACCGGAATTTAAAGAGGTATTCGTACTAAAGTTTGCATTTGGATACTGAGAAAGTTTACTTTGCTTTAGGTTAATGCCGGCAATTCTTGCCTGCACATTTTGCAACTTTACATTTAAGTTGTTTGCCATTGCATAATCTACAATAGACTGTAAGTTCCATTTTTGCTGGGCAAACGAAAATGTGCTAAAACTTATAAAGAATATAAATATTAATAGACGGCTCATATACAAAATTATATTTTGTATATAGAAAACACGAAGTATTTTTATAAGCGGAAAATCCTTCGTTTAAATGCATCTTCTTTGCAGGATAAACCAAATCCAAGGTAATAAGAATGGCTGTCAGCAAAATACATTATACGTTGAAACGAAGACTTTTTATAGTTCAGCAAATAAAATTCTTTAATCGTTTAAAGTCTGCATGGCTGCTAGTAAAAAAAATTCCTCTAAATAATCTGTTGAAAGATTTTGTGATGGTACTTAAAAAAATGTACCTTTTTACTGTGTTCTTCATAGATATAGGTTTTGGTGGATTTAAGGAAAATAAAAATAACACAACAACATATTTCTAACAATAGCATAATTGCTATTTCTTTGTAGTCGTATATTCCATATTATTATTAAATTGTATAGAATAATTACG
>JANLVW010000852.1:0-2811 GCA_031364205.1 Ferruginibacter sp. | reverse complement strand
ACTATCCTGCTCCCTTGTAAAAAAATTAATAGAAGCCTGCGGATTTAAGTGTGTATTGTTTATGCCATATCGTATCAATGGTCTGAAAGTGATGCCCGATCTGCTATTGCGGCCAAATTTATTTATGTAACCATTTAAATTTATAACTACTCCTTCGGCAGGATTGTATTCAGCATTAATTATCAAAGGATCAATTCCCCATGAAATTGTGTTTGTTTTAGTGTAGTGCGTTCGTCTTAAACCCCTTAAAAAAATATCAAAAGGGTTTATTTTATTTTGATTTTTATTAAGAGAATCTATTGAACGTTTTGAAAGCAACGAATCTTTGCTGGAAATGTAAATACTGTCTTTCTTTTTATAATCGAGTTGCTCTTCTATTTCTAATGGTACAGCCCTTGTACTATCCCAATAAGCAATGGTTTTTTTATTTACATCGGGGTCATATTTAATAATAATATTATCAAAATATTTTTTAGGAAAATTTGGTGTTAAGTTATAATCAGAATAGACACTTAAAAAATTGCCTGCAGCTTCAATACCAAATTGCTTAAAATTAAAATGTAATAACTGGTTTTTTACTAGTCTTATATTATTATCTACAGGCACATACAGTTGGGTTATTTGAAGCGTATCCATAATTTCGAGTTGTGAGGATTTCGTTACAACTAAATCAAAACTTTGAATAGACCATTCATCATCTACAATATTTATTATACCGGAAAAGAGTGGTTCATATTTACGTTTAGGGGTTACCCTAATGCTGTTAGTGGAATGACCATTTTCAAAAAAAGTTCCCAGATATTTAAATGTATAAAAATTTAAAGCTCCGTCAGCAATAGGCGATATAAAACCACGGGGATTAAATTTATCTGTAAAAAGCTTTACATTATTGCTGTACAAACTTATAAATGAAGGAAAATTAAAACCAAAACTGCTGCTGCCGCTGACACGGCTACTTATAACTTCAAGCTTAAATTTATCAGGTTGTTTTGCACTAATTTTTGATATTGATTCTGATAAATAGATAATTCCTTTTCCACCAGAGTCAAGTCCCATACCATTTCTGTCGGTTTCAGGTATTTTTTGTCCAAGTATTCTGTTAGGAAGAGTTTTTAATTTTATTAAATCTTTGCCATAAATATTGCAGGTAAACTCATTAACCTGTTTGGCAAAATAATTTTTTTTCTTTATTGCGTTTCTTATAATCTCATAGGCTGGATCTTCTCCTCCATTCTTAATGACAACCGTTTCCATACTTAACTTTTGTTCAGTTAATACAAAAGAAAGTTCCGTGTCATTTATTAAGTTTATTTTTTTTTCAGAAGAACTGTAGCCCAGATTTTGACAAACGAGGATGTAATAACCTGATGAAATATTTAGTGCATATTTTCCTTTTTCGTTTGCACTTGTACCCTTTGTTGTTCCTTTTACAGAAATGGAAGCATACGGCAACAAATCGCCGTTTGAGTTAAATACAGTTCCGTAAATTTTTTGTGAAAAAGTAGGTTGTAATAAAAAAAAGCTAAGAGAGAATAAAAATAAACGCATGAAAAAATTTTTCCGGTAATCGAATTTAAACGGGAAACTGTTACCGAAAAATGTAAAACAATTTAACGGGTAAAAAGTCTTCTGCTTAACCTACCTGTTAAACCTCCAAAACCCCCTACAAGCCCACCAATTAAGCCCGTAATGGCAATCAGTAAAATCGGGTTATCTGCTTTAATAAAAAGTAAAGATATTTTGTGAGCTAGTAAATGATTGTTTGCTGCGCTTATCCAAAAGCTTAATCCAGCCCATAAAAAGAACAAAGCTATAAAGCCTGTTAAAAATGCAATTCCTGCTTTTTGTGGTATTGCAAAAGCTACCATAAAACCTGTAACAGCGATTACCCACCATGGTAAAAAAAGGCATGCAGCAAAACTTAATAAAGCAGTTAATAAAACAGAAATTAAAAATTTCATAAATAAGTTGATAAAATTTTAAAAATTAATTGGAGAAGTTCATAACCCATTTAACACGGTTATCTTTTACTTCTTCTTTCGTCATCATCCACAAAGAATAATATTTTCCCTCAGCCCATTTATCTACAAAATTGTCGTAGTACTTGCTACCCGGGTTTCCATTTTGGCCACCTGGATAAACCCCATAAGCTTCCGTTTTTGCTGTAAGGCTTACAATCATTCTCCAGCTTGGGCCATGGTCTTCTGTTGTAGCATTTATCATATTTTTACCACCGCCCATATTTAAATGCATTCTGCTGAAGGCAGGTTGTTTTAAAAGATGATTAATTCTTGTATCCTTGTTCTTCCACCATTCAAGTTTGCCGCTTTTTTCTAATTCTTTTACAACCAAAACAGCTTCTTTAAATGATTTTAGGGCATCATCGGCAAGCGTCTCTTTTTTTGTAGTGTTGATGTCGTCAAAAAATTTATAAGAACTGTCTCTTATTGTTGCTTCAATTAAAGTGCTTTCAAAAGGTATTTGTATTGGCTGAGGGGCTTTTGCAAACTCATCATCATAAACATCTGTTTTAAATTTTTTGTACCATTCGTTGTACACCGTTGCTCCGATAGATGCAGCATCATTTCTTAAATTCCATGATTTTAAAATAGAAAAATATTTTGTTTCCTCTGCATTAAGCATTTCCACTTTAATTTGCTTCATTAAAACCGGTAAAAGTTCTTCTGCATAAATATTGTAGTTATCTGTTTGAAGCGCCATCATATCCTGAGGCGTAATTTGCTGCATGGCCGTAAGTCTTTTATTAATTAGTAAACCTCTTGCTACAGGATATTCTCTGCCCAAATAATA
>JANLVW010000839.1:0-1469 GCA_031364205.1 Ferruginibacter sp. | reverse complement strand
GCACCGGTTTCTTCAAATATTCTTTTTTCTCTTTCTAATAAAGTAAGTCCTAAAAATGCACCGCCAAGTTCGCCGCTTACACAAATTAGATCACCAGATTTTGCACCACTTCTTTTTACATATTTATCAGGTGCTACTTCGCCAATGGCAGTTACGCTTATTATAAATCCACGAAGCGATGTAGTTGTATCTCCACCTATTAAATCAACATTGTATTCTGCACATGCCGCATATACTCCGTCGTAAAATTCATCTAAACTTTCCAGTGCAAACCGGTTGCTGAATCCAATATTTAAAACAATTTGTGTTGGTGTTGCGTTCATTGCATAAATGTCGCTAACGTTAACTACCACTGATTTGTAGCCCAAATGTTTTAGCGGAGTATACGATAAATCAAAATGAACACCTTCCAATAAAAGATCAGAAGATATTACCGTCTGTCTCCCGAAATGATCAATTACAGCAGCGTCATCGCCCACACTTAAAATGGTAGATGCGTTTCTTGTTTCATTGTTTTGTGTAAGATGATCTATTAAACCAAATTCCCCAAGGGATGATATTTCTGTACGTTCCATTTTTTTTATTTACGATTTACGAATGAGGAATAACGAATAATGCTTCATTAAATTCATTTAATTTTTATTATTTTAATGACTTTTCTGTCTGGTCTATTTTTTTTCTTAGGGTTTTTATTGAAGAAACAAATATTGCTATTAATTCATCGCACTCTTTATATAACGGTATAATCTGTTCTCTAAAATTGGGATTAAATTCTGCAAGTATTTCCAGCCAAAATTGTGTTTCATCACATTTTTCTTCACATATTTTTAATTTATTTAAAAAATCCTTATCAGATTTTCCTCTTGAAGTAGCTCTATAATTTGCAGCAACAGATGCAGAACTTCTAATAATTTGCGCAATATATTGTTTGTTTACTGCACTATATGGTAACAATAAAGCGAGATGACCAATCTTAATTGCGTTTGCTTTTTTTTTATTTAATATTTTCTCCTATCATAACTTAGTATGAACGTATTTACCAAAACCTCCGTTTTATAATTAGCCCCTTTTCGTTATTCATCATACGTAAATCGCACCTATGCTATTTCCATTTATTATTCCCCTCAATTCCTCATGTATTAATCCATTTGTAGCCAAAATTTGTTTCTGATAAACAGAGTAATCTTTGCCACTAAAATCTGTTACTTTTCCCCCTGCTTCTTTTACCATTAAAAAACCTGCCGCACTGTCCCATGTTTGTAAATGATGTTCAAAATAACCATCAAATCTGCCGGCTGCAACCCAACACAAATCAATTGCTGCGCTTCCTAATCTCCTTACCGGTATGGCTTTTCTTATTAATGCTGAGAAAATTTCTAACGGTCCGTTTTTAGATTCTGAATATGTATATGGGAAACCAGTAACCAGACAGCTGTTGCCAACATTTGCTTTGTGACTAACCTGTATTT
>JANLVW010000723.1:0-5937 GCA_031364205.1 Ferruginibacter sp. | reverse complement strand
AGAAAATGATTTGCTTCGGTATCCCTCCCTCTCGGGGAGGTTAGGAGGGGCTCTTATAATTCCCCGTCCTCTTCTTCTTTAAACATTTCAATTAAGTTGGTTTTAAAGCTATCCATAAAACCTTTAATTGTTTTTTTCCGTTTTATAATTTCAGGTTCTTTCTCTGCAGATAAATCTTCCAATTCATTTTCTACAGGGGCTTCCTGCATAATGCCGGTACCAGAAACTTTTATAAAATTGGTATCGAACTTTCTGTTTTTATTTTCGTAATCGTTGTACCCTTTTAAAATTAAACCTATACAGGTACTGTACATTGGCTTGGAT
This sequence comes from Ferruginibacter sp., assembly GCA_031364205.1. GTDB lineage: Bacteria > Bacteroidota > Bacteroidia > Chitinophagales > Chitinophagaceae > Ferruginibacter. The sequence goes on along the minus strand of JANLVW010000723.1, from coordinate 5,613 downwards.
AATTCATCTATCTGAGAACCTGATAAATGCTCATTAGGAAAACCAATTCGTGCATTTAAACCTGTTACATATTCTGTAAGCTGTAATAAATGTTTTAGCTGAGAACCGCCACCCGTAAGAATAATCCCTCCATTGAGCATTTTATTATCTAAACCTACCTGCTTTAAATGAAAGGTTACAAAATCCATTATCTCACTCATACGAGCTTGGATAATATTGGCAAGATTTTTTACAGAAATTTCTTTTGCAGCCATACCCCGCAAACCAGGAATAGTTATATAAGCATTCGCTTTTGTTTCATCTGCCAGCGCACTACCGAACTGTATTTTCATTTGCTCCGCCTGAGTTTTTAAAACTCCAAGACCGGTTTTAATATCATGCGTAATGTTTTCGCCACCAAAAGGAATTACAGCAGTATGCTTTAAAATACCTTCGTAAAAAACTGCAAGGTCAGTGGTTCCGCCACCAATATCTACAATAGCTACACCTGCTTCAAGATCCTGATCGCACATAACTGCGGCTGCAGATGCAAGTGGTTGCAAAACTAAATCCTGTGTTTTTAAACCAGATTTTTCTACACTACGGTTGATATTTCTGATGGCATTTTTATCACCGGTAATGATGTGAAAATTTGCACCAACTTTTACACCACTATAACCGATTGGGTTTGGAATATTCTGAAAATTATCTACCGTAAACTCCTGAGGAATTACATCAATAATCTGATCTCCTGCCGGGATGTAAGTACGGTACTGATCAGCGATTAATTTATCAATTTCATCCTGGCGAATTTCATCGTCATTCTGCTGGCGTACAATATCTCCACGGGTTTGTAAACTCTTTATGTGGTGCCCTGCTATCCCTACATAAACTTCACTGATGGACAGACTTGGATTGGATGCATAACAGTTTTCCAAAGCAGTTTGAATGGCCTTAATAGTTTGGTCAATGTTTAAAACCATACCATGTTGTACGCCATTGCTGTTGGCTCTGCCGAAGCCTAAAATCTCCAGCTTACCAAACTCATTTTTACGACCGGCAATTGCTGCAATTTTAGTTGTTCCAATGTCTAAGCCTACGATAACGGGTTGTTCCTGATTCATAGTTGTGTGTGTTTAATTTGTGTGTTTGTTGTTTGTGTGTGTTATTTTAAATGTTACGAGTTTTGAGTTAATGGTTGCGGGTTAAAAAACAATCTTCAACTTTCTAATTATAACTAATATTTCTCATCTTCCATTTTTGGCTTAAATCTTCCACCATAAGTCTTATGTCTTTTGTCTTGTACCTAACATCTTATGTCACATATTTAATAATCATAATCGTTATTTACTTTTTGCTTTGGCTGTACCACTACTTTTTTTATTAAAGGTTTTGGATGCATTACAACAGTTGGTTTTTTTATTATCACCGGTAATGCTAAAGGCTTTTTTATTGGTTTTGTAATTGTATTATTTGTAATAATAGCTGGTTTGTTTACTGGTATTTTGACAGATTTATTTACAATAACTGCAGGTTTTAACAAATTTGGAGTCTCTATTTTAGCACTTAGTGTTTTTAAAATTAAAGGAGGCATGACTATTAATGCCGGTGAAACAAAATCTTTTGAAACCCCTTCTTCCCGCTCCAAAGATTGTTGAACAAGCGAACTGTCTGCATCACTTTTATCTGTTTCCGGCAAAAATATTTGGTTTGAATCTGCAGATCTTCTGGCAGCGTCTTCTGCAATAAATTTAATCAGCTGCATGGTTCTTAAAGAATCTGCAATAACATCTGCTTTCCCCCTTATACTTGCAACTATCTGATTTTTATATTGAAGATTAACTGTACTGTACCTGTTCCAGCCGGACTGTGTAATTACATCCCTGTAAAATGTTTTCAGCTTATCAAATTTGCTGTTAATTTCTGATGCATCACCAAAAATAATACGTTGTTTCCCAAGTTTAGGTATGAGCTCAAATGATCGGTTTATATTAATATCTACCTGATCTATCATTGCCATCAAAAATGTATCTGAAAGTATTTTAAGGCTCATATTTTTTATACTGCACAATAAAGAACTGTCATTCTTAGCCAATATTTTCGCATCGCTTGTAAAGCCTGTAAACACCGGTAATCTTGCAGAAAATTTATCACTCAAAGGCAATATCATACAACTGCTGTCAATATAAAATGTATTGCCCGTTGTGGTAAACAATCTTGCAATTGGCTCTCTTTCCTCAACAGAAACTTTTAAAAAATTATTGTTATCAAAATACAATTCTGCATTTTTAACCCATAGATCTTTTTCCAGCGCTTTTTCTATACGACCCAAATCAATTGACCCAAGTGATTTTTTTTGCGTGCTGTCGCCACCAAAGTTTTTAATGATGTTGTAGACATCTGTTTTATCAATAAAAAAATTATTGCTTACGCCTGAAATATTAATTTCAACACCCTTGCAAACCTTAGTTTCCTTACTGTGCACAGCAGATACGAGCAAGGCAACGCAAGCTGAGCCCACAAGCAACCAAGTTAAGTTGGTAAAGAATTTGATAATATTTTGTTTTCTGATCTTCATTAATTTTCTATAATTCTTTTTATAGGTTGCACCAAAGCATCAATATCTCCTGCTCCGGCGGTAATCAACATTTCCTGCTTATTATTTTTAAGCCACTCCAAAACTTCCGTACTCCCTTTTATGCTTTTATTTTTATTCAACATTTTATTTAAAATCACTTCACTCGTCACTCCTTCAATGGGCAACTCCCTTGCAGGATATATAGGCAATAAAATAGCTTCATTAGCCATGCTTAAGACTTCGGCAAAACCATCTGCCAGGTCTTGTGTTCTACTAAATAAATGTGGCTGAAAAATAACCGTACATTTTTTTTGCGGAAACAGTTCTTTTGCACCGGTAATTAATGCCCTTAATTCTTCCGGATGATGTGCGTAGTCATCTATAAAAATCAGTTCAGGTGTTTTTATTATGTATTCAAACCTTCTTTTTACACCTGCAAATGATGCTACTGCTGACTTTATTTTTTCATCATCTATCTTTAAATATTTAGCTATAGCAATTGCTGCAATTACATTTTCGATATTGTGCAAGCCGCCCATATTAAGCACAACATCTTTTAAAGTCCAAAAATTATTTACAATATCAAATTCATAAGTTCCGTTTTTTATCTGCAAATTTTCTACATGAATATTTGCAGCTTTATCATTAAAACTATACGTGCAGGTATCATTTATTTTAAAATCGCCACCACGTTTTAATCTATGTTTTATAATTAAACAACCATTGCTTTTTATTTTGGTTGAGAATTCAATAAAAGCATCTTCCATATTTTCTGCAGTTCCATAAATATCTAAATGGTCAGCATCCATAGCTGTAATAATGGCAACATCCGGTTGAAGTTTTAAAAAACTTCTATCATATTCATCAGCTTCTACTACCGAAACCTGGTTTTCACTTTGCCAGAAATTAGTATCATAATTAGCGGCAATTCCACCTAAATATGCGTTACACCCAAAACCACTATCTTTTAAAATATGTGCAATCATTGCGCTGGTGGTGGTTTTACCATGCGTACCTGCAACACAAATATTAAAAGTATCTTTTGTAAGCAAACCCAAAACATCACTGCGTTTTAAGAGCGTGTAATTATTCTCTTTAAAATAATTTAGTTCTTTATGGCTTGATGGAATTGCAGGTGTATAAACCACCACATCTGCATTTTTATCCAACAGATTTACATCATCTTCGTAGTGAATTTCAATTCCTTCTTCAACCAGTTTTTTTGTAAGCGCTGTTTCTGTTTTATCATACCCACTAACTTTTACGCTACGCATATTAAAACACCTGGCCAATGCACTCATACCAATGCCTCCTATGCCGGCAAAATATATTGATGATATTTTGTTGATGTTTGTCATGCTCTGTTTATAGCCTTTAAGATTTGTAATGCAATTATTTCATCTGCATTGTTTACTGCAAGTGCACCAATATTTTCTGTCATCATTTTCTGTGCTGTTTCATCGGCACATAACTTTAAAAGTGCAGGAATTAACTCATTCATTACATCTGAATCTTTTATCATCATTGCAGCATCTTTATTTACAAGTGCTTTTGCATTTGCTGTCTGGTGATCTTCTGCAGCAAATGGATAAGGAACAAAAATTACCGGCTTTTTTACCAGACAAAGTTCTGCAACTGCCATTGCTCCACTCCTACTTATTACAACATCTGCGGCTGCATAAGCATATTCCATTTGTGTTATAAAATCTTTCATATAAATGCCTTCAACATCTTTTACTGTAGCCGTAGCTTTTTCAAAATATGGCTTACCGGTTTGCCAGATCAGCTGGAGATTATTTAATGCAAACGAAGCAATATTTTTATCTATTGTTTTATTTATAGATTTTGCGCCAAGGCTTCCGCCAACAACCAAAACAGTTTTTTTAAGTTGATCTAATCCAAAATAATTGACAGCCAGTTCTTTTGTAACTGAGTTGTGGCTTATGGCTCGGCGAACAGGGTTACCGGTTAATATAATTTTTTCTTCTGCAAAAAACTGCTGCATAGAATCTGATGCCGTAAATATTTTCACCGCTTTTTTACCTAACATGATATTACTCTTGCCTGCAAACGAATTGCTTTCATGTATAAACGTTGGAATATTTTTGCTCTGCGCATACCTTAAAACCGGATAGCTGGAATATCCGCCAACCCCAATAACAATATCCGGTTTAAACTGCTTAAATATTGTAGAAACCTGTAAAAAACTTTTAATAATTTTAAACGGTAACCCAATATTTTTTATCAAAGAATTTCTGTTAAAACCTGCTATATTCAATCCTTTAATTTCATAACCTGCCTGTGGTACTTTTTCCATTTCCATTTTTCCTTTTGCACCTACAAATAAAAACGCTGCATGTGGCTTTATTTTTTTTATAGCATTTGCAATGGCTATTGCCGGAAAAATATGCCCCCCCGTTCCTCCACCCGCTATAACAATGCGCAAGGATCCAGTGTCTGCATTTTTCTGTTCAGAAACAATTTCATTCACTATGTTTTTTATATCATTCATTTTACACAACTACGGCTTCTTTTTCTGCTGAAATAATTTTTGCATTTTGTGCTGCAATTTTACCTTCCTGCTGTTCTACATTTCGGGCAACACTTAAAATAATACCAATGGATAAACAGGTAAACAAAAAACTGCTACCGCCCATGCTTACCAATGGCAGCGTTACACCGGTGTTTGGAAATAGATTTACATTGACACCCATATTTGCAATTGCCTGTATAACCAATGTAAAACTTAATGCCAATGCAAGGAAAGCGCCAAATGCAAAAGGGCATTTTCTATACACCCTGATACACCTGTATAAAAAGAGCAGGTAAATAAATACGATGACTGCTCCACCCAATATCCCATACTCTTCAATAATGATTGCATAAATAAAATCACTGTAACTATGAGGCAGGTAATTTCTTTGCTGGCTATTACCAGGCCCCCGGCCAACCCAACCACCATTTGCAATGGCAATTTTTGCCTGGTTTATCTGGTATTGTTTTTCGTTGTCATCTTCTTTTTTGCTATACATGAATGTTTGTATACGGCTGATCCA
>JANLVW010000620.1:0-2908 GCA_031364205.1 Ferruginibacter sp. | reverse complement strand
AGCAACGAATACGATATTCCATGTATTGGTTTGCCAGGCACTATTGATAAAGATATTGCAGGTACCGACTTTACCATTGGTTTTGATACGGCAGTAAATACAGCTGTAGAAGCTATAGACAAGATAAGAGATACAGCTGATGCGCATGATAGGCTTTTCATAATAGAAGTTATGGGAAGAGATGCGGGTTACATTGCATTGCACAGCGGAATATCTACCGGTGCCGAACACATTTTAATACCTGAAAAAAGAACTAGTTACATAGATTTAATATCATCATTAAAAGAAAAGCAGGGAAGAAAAAAACTTGTAAACCTGATTGTAGTCGCAGAAGGAGAAGAGTTTGGCGGCGCAGATGAACTGGCAAAACATATTAAGTTACAAATACCAAATCAAGATTTAAGAGTTTGCATACTTGGACATATTCAAAGAGGTGGAGCACCAAGTTGTTTTGACAGGGTAATTGCCAGCCGAATGGGATATCATGCTATTGAATGCTTAATGGAAGGAAGATTCAATGTTTTTATTGGAATTGTAAATAATAAAATGCATTATATACCATTAGATGAAGCTGTAAAAAGGAAACAACGCATTAGTGAAGAATGGATGAAAATTGTAAAAATTCTCGCAACATAAAATTTATTTTAAATTATTATTACTAATTAATTTATAAAAATGTCAAAAAATCTCACAAAATACCTGCATGCCAATATGGATAAGGAAGCCGGTATTCAACATTCTCAAAAAAGAACAAAAATTGTAGCAACGGTTGGGCCTGCATGCAATACATATGATAAATTATTAGAACTTGTAAAAGCCGGGGTAAATGTTTTTCGTCTAAACTTTTCTCACGGTTCACATGAAGATAAACTTACTGTTATTAACCATGTAAGACGAATAATTAAAGAGGAACCTTACAACATTGCAATACTGGGAGATTTACAGGGTCCCAAATTGCGTGTGGGAGAACTGGAAAATGGCAAACTCATTTTAACAGAAGGAGATGAATTTATTTTTACCATTGAAAAAATGGTTGGTACCAACAAGAAAATTTATGTATCCTACCCTAATCTTACAACAGATGTAAAAATTGGAGAGCGTATTTTTTTGGATGATGGTAAAATGGAACTAAGTGTTGTAAAGGTTTTAAATGATAAAGAAGTTTTAATGCGTGTAACATTGGGTGGTTTGCTAACACCAAAAAAAGGTGTTAATCTGCCAGACAGCGTGCTGACCATGCCATCTATGACAGAAAAAGATTTTGAAGATCTTGAATTTATTATTGCACAAAAACTTGATTGGGTAGCACTTTCTTTTGTAAGAAAAGCTGAAGACATCATCAACTTAAAAAAGATTTTAAAGGCAAACGACAGTAAAATAAAAGTAATTGCTAAGATAGAAATGCCTGAGGCTTTAAAAAACCTCAGAGATATTATTGTTGAAAGCGATGGTGTAATGGTTGCCCGTGGTGACCTTGGTGTTGAAGTTCCAATTGAACAGGTTCCTGTAATACAAAAAGATATTATAAGGAAATGCATGCACCGTGCAAAGCCTGTAATTGTTGCAACACAAATGATGGAAAGTATGCTTGACCGCACAAAGCCAAACAGAAGCGAAGTAAGTGATGTTGCCAACGCTGTGCTTGAAGGTGCAGATGCAGTAATGCTTAGTGGCGAAACTGCAACTGGCCTATACCCTACACTTGTGGTAGAAACTATGAGTAAAATTATAATGGAAGTTGAAAAAACGGTATACGATTATGACCGGGATGATATTTTGACACCACAACCACATTCACCATCTTTTGTTAGTGATGCCATTTGTTACAGTGCATGTAAATTGGCAAAAGATGGGCAGGCCACAGCACTTATTGGCATGACACAAAGTGGTTACACAGCTTTTATGCTTAGCAGTTACAGACCTAAATCTCCTTTATATATTTTTAGTAAAGAACGCACACTTATAAGCCAGTTAAGTTTAAGCTGGGGCGTACGTGCATTTTATTATGGGGAAGAAGAAAGTCTGGACAATATCATTTTTGACCAGATTGAAGTATTAAAGCAAAGGGGTTTTGTAAAAAAAGATGATATTGTTGTAAACACAGGCAGCACACCGGTTGCCATGCACTTACCTACAAATATTATTAAAATCACAAAAGTTGAATAACTTTTAAAACAAGACTTATCAGATTTAAAAACAGGTAATGAATGTACATTCATTACCTGTTTAGTTTTAAAATTTCGATACTTAAAGTCTGTTTACGCAATAGTTTTTTCCACATAATGCATCAGATTTCTCTTAGCAGTATTTTTTAATTTCCTTCTAAAAAAACCTGCCCAACCCAGCAATTTTCCGGTTAAACCAAAAGCTTGTGCACTCCATTTATGCAAGCTCCAACCATCACTGTGTTCGGTTATTAATCCATTCTCAATTTTCATGTGAGCTTTGCACATATTTATAACCTTTCTTCCCGTTTTAGAAAATGTATAAGATGCTGTCCAGTTACAAGTGTAATAACCGTCATCTAAATTTTTAATTGTATCAAACTCCAAAGTGAAATCTTTGGCATTATTACAAAGCATAACCCACATTGCTTTTGCTTCATCGCCCCGCAACAATTCAAACATTGGATCGTAGAAAGCAATATCATCACTGTAGCACGCATTCATTTCTGTAGCATTAAGTTTTTGAAATGCTTTAAAAAAATGTTCTACCAACCTTTCGTCATTATTCATTGTAAAGCAATTATGTTTTATTAAATTGAGGATTCAACCTAAATCAACACAATGTACAAATTAGTAACTACAGCACTGTTTATGGTATTTTCATTTTGCGCTGCTGCGCAGGAATTAAATGAAAATTATTTTAAAGAAAATTATACTAAAAAAGAAGTTTATATACCTATGAG
>JANLVW010000614.1:0-5951 GCA_031364205.1 Ferruginibacter sp. | reverse complement strand
TTTTTCATTTAAAAACTTTTTGTATATGATTAAATTTCAATATATGAATTTAAATAGTTTATATACTAAAGCCAATTTTTAATTCGCTGAATATTTTTTCGGGTATAAATAGAATGCAATGAAAAGGAAAATAATCGGGGTAATAAAAATCCCCTGCTTTAAAAAGTAGGGGAAGAGCAATTAGTGTTGATAACACTATTTAAACTGTTTTGATTGCTACGATTGCGTATCAAAAAAGCCAATGTTGTAATTTAAAAAGGAAAATAATTATCAGGTTATATCTCAAAGACCATTAGAGGACCCAATATGCTGCATGCATTTAATTAATTAGAATTTACAAATAACATTTAACAGGTTAAACAGTAAATTGCAGCAACTTATAAAGAGCTATGTACAGCATTTGCATTAAAGAATTAAACCGGTTCTTCAGTAACCTCACAGGATATATAGCCATAGTTCTTTTTTTACTTGTATGTGGAGTATTTCTGTTTCTGCTGCCTGACAGCAGTATTTTAAACAACAACTATGCTTCTCTATCCAGTTTTTTTGAAATTGCCCCATGGGTATTCATGTTTTTGATACCGGCAATAACGATGCATACGCTTTCAGAAGAATTTAAAACCGGCACATTTGAATTGCTTAAAACCAAACCATTAACATCATGGCAAATAATATTGGGCAAATATTCAGCTATATTAATAGTAATGCTTTTTGTTATAATACCAACGCTGCTGTATGTTTTTACAATTAAAGCACTGGCTACGCAGGCAGGGATAGATGCGGGAGGACTGGCGGGTAGTTATGTAGGATTGTTTTTATTGGCTGCGGTTTTTGCTGCGGTAAGCTTGTGTTGCAGCGGTTTTACAGGCAATACAGTAGTTGCTTTTTTAATAAGCAGTTTTTTTTGTCTCATTTTATATTTTGGTTTCAACGCATTAAGTAAACTACCTTTTTTTACAGGTGGAGCTGATTACTATATAGAAATGCTTGGTATAGATTTTCATTATCGCAGTATTAGCAGGGGAGTAATAGATTCCAGAGATGTAGTGTATTTTTTATCTGTTATTTTTCTCTCTTTATTGATAACCGTTAAAAAGATCAGCAATAAAAAATGATATTAAAAATTTTTAACAGCAGGTTTTGGTTGCCAATAATACTTATTATTTTACTGATAATAAACTGGTCTGCATGGCAATTTCATACAAGGGTAGATCTTACAAGTGAAAGGCGCTTTACACTTAGCAATGCTACAAAAAAGCTGCTTATAAAACTAGATGCCCCTGTTGTAATAGATGTATTTTTAAAAGGTAATTTTCGATCTGGCTTCAGGCAACTATCATCATCTACAAATGATATCCTGAAGGAATTTAAAGAAGTAGCAGGGAATAAAATACAGTATAATTTTATATCGCCGGATGAAATTATGCCAGGTACGCAGGTAAGGTTTGCAGATACTTTAACTGGCATGGGGCTTTTTCCTATCAACCTTACAAGTCAACTTAAAGAGGGACAACAGCAACAAAATGTTTATCCTTTTGCATTAATGCATTTTGAGGATAAAACCATGACTGTAGAATTATACAAGGGCAAAACGCCCCTTATGTCGTACACAGATATTAACAGTGCAGAAGCTTTGCTGGAATACAGGCTTGCAGCTGCCGTAGCCAAATTAACACAGAAGCAGAAACCTGTTGTTGGTTATGCAACCGGTAATGGCGAACCGGATATTGGCCGTTTTAACACGTACGATCTTGTTGAAAATGTATTAAAACAAGATTACAACCTTTATACTTTTAACCTTACTGCCTCAAAGTTTTTACCTGCGGAAATAAAAGTGCTGATTATCGTAAAACCTACAATGGCTTTTTCAGATCAAGAGAAATTAAAACTGGACCAATATGTAATGAATGGGGGTAAACTGTTGGTTTTTGCCGATAGGTTAAATGCGGAAATGGACAGTCTTCAGATTAAAAATGAAGTAACTGCTTTTGACCGGGATTTAAAATGGAATGATCTTTTTTTTAATTATGGGGTACGTATTAATGCAGATTTGCTTATGGATCTGCAATGTGATTACCTGCCTTTTGATGTAAATGGAAACGGACAATTTGAACTGCTGCCATGGAATTATTTTCCGGTGATGGAATCGAAAGGAACGCACCCAATTAACAAAGGTCTGGGTTTTGTGGCTGGCAGATTTGTAAATTCTTTAGATACTGTGGAGGCTGAAGGAATTACCAAAACTGTTTTGTTAAGTTCTTCTGCAAATGCAAGAACATTAGGATCCCCTGCAGTAATAAGTGGTGCTGAAAATGTAAATGCACCTGAAGATGGTAAATATAAAAAAAGCAATGTGCCTGTTGCAATTTTACTTGAAGGTAAATTCCGATCTATGTTTGCCAACAGACTTTCGAAGGAAATGGCAGATACATTCCAACAAAACGGAATTTCCTTTATGCCGCAAAGCATTTTAAACAATAAAATAATTATAGTGGGCGATGGCGATATAGTTTTAAACAGTGTTGTTAAAGGAAACCCTATACCAATGGGTATGAATGTATACACCTATGGAACGCAGGCACAGGTACCGTTTGCCAACAAGGACTTTTTACAAAACTGCCTTGATTACCTGATAAACGAAAACGGATTAAGCGATGCAAAAGCAAAAGATTATGTGGTAAGGTTATTGGACAATAAAAAAACAGATCAACAAAAATCGCTGTGGCAGATTATTAATATAGTGTTGCCTGTACTGGTTGTACTGCTTTTTGCTGTTGTTTTTCAATGGCTTCGCAAAAGAAAATTTTCAAAATAAATAATGGATAAACTGCAATTAATATATCTTGTTTTTGGTATAGTGGTAGTGGTGGCACTTATATTCGACCTCGGTCTGTTAAGTAAAAAAAATCAAAAAATAGGTTTAAAAACTGCACTGATTCAAACTTTTTTCTGGGTGGCATTATCACTGGCTTTTTGCGCTTTTATATGGTGGGAAGATGATGCGGGCAACGGTAAAAAAGATGCAATATCTTACATTTCTGCATACCTGCTGGAGTGGTCACTTTCTATAGATAATATTTTTGTTTTTATTATTATTTTTTCCTTTTTTAAGGTGAAGGAAACCAATTATTCCAGAGTTTTGCTTTTAGGAATTTTAATGGCAATTGTTTTTAGAATAATTTTTATTGCGCTGGGAAGTGAAATAGTAGCGAGGTTTGATTGGGTGATGTATATTTTTGGCGTTTTTCTGGTTTTTACGGGTCTAAAAATGTTCAGCAGCGATGAGGAAGATGAGTTTAATCCTGAAACCAACTGGGCTTATAAACTCCTTACCAAATGGATGCGCACAACCAACGAAGAACCCAATGGGCGTTTTATTATTAAGAAAGATGGTAAAACTTTTTTTACCACACTATCCATGGTAGTTGTAATGCTGGGGTTAATTGATATTGTTTTTGCCGTAGATTCTATCCCTGCTGTATTTTCAGTAATACCTGATCCGGCAAAAAAAATGTTGATTTATTCATCTAATATATTTGCGGTGTTAGGTTTAAGAAGTCTCTTCTTTTTATTGCGTGGAGCTGCCAGTAAATTTGATTACTTACAGGAAGGTATAGCCATTGTGCTGCTGTTTATTGGGGTAAAAATGTTGTTGCCTGTTCTAGGATTTGTAGGCGTAAACGAAAAATATTTGCATCTGCCTGAGTGGGCATCACTTGCTGTAATTGTAGTTTGTATTTCCGGCAGTATAGTTTATTCTGTATACAATAAAAAAGAAGGTTCACCGGTTGATTTTGTAGAGCAAGAGGAATCCATTAAATAATAATTTATACAAAATAACGTGAGCTATAAAATTCTCGAAATTGCCGGAATAGTAGGTGCAAACATTTTGCAAAAAGGTGAAGATATGCTTATAGAAAATCTGTTAACAGACAGCAGAAAATTACTTTTCTCAAGATCTTCTCTGTTTTTTGCACTAAATGGTACGGGTAGAAATGGTATTTCTTTCATAAACTCATTGTACGAAAAAGGAGTAAGAAATTTTGTGGTAGATGAAATTTTTTCAACGCATGAAATAGTTAAATATCCCCATGCATATTTTTTAAAGGTAAAGGATGTACTTACTGCCTTGCAGACTTTATCAGCTGTTCAGAGGCACCGATTTCAATATCCTGTAATTGGCATAACAGGAAGCAATGGGAAAACAATTGTGAAAGAATGGCTTACACAATTGTTGGAAGATGAATTTAATATTGTAAGGAATCTTAAAAGTTATAATTCACAAACAGGTGTGCCGCTAAGTGTTTGGAGAATGAATGAAGACCATACACTCGGCATTTTTGAATCAGGTATTTCGCAGCCCGGTGAAATGGAAAAGCTTCAAAAAATAATTGATCCCGAAATTGGTATTGTAACTTTTATTGGAGAAGCACATGCCCAGGGTTTTACATCTCGTCAGCAAAAAATAAAAGAAAAATTATTGCTTTTTAAAAGTACAAAGTTGCTGGTTTTTTGTAGTGATGATGAAGTGCTTTCTGAAGAAATTAAAATATTTGTTGCCAACACAAACCCTTCTCTGCAACTGTTTAGCTGGAGTAAAAAAAACGTGGCTGATTTACTGGTAAAAAAAACTGAAAGACGAGACAACAATACAGAAATATTATGCGAATACAAGAGTAACGAATTTTTATTTTCTATCCCCTTCACAGATAAAGCTTCTGTAAATAATGCCATTACCTGTTGTTCGGTTTTACTTGTTTTACATTTACCTTTTTCTATTATCATTGCAAAGATGCAGGCTTTGAAACCATTGGAAATGAGGCTTGAGCTAAAGCAGGGTAAAAATAACTGTTCTTTAATTAATGATAGTTACAGTTCAGATCTGCAATCTCTTGCTGTATCTCTTGATTTTTTGAATCAGCAAAACCAACAGGAAAAACGTACAGTTATTCTTAGTGATATTTTGCAAAGTGGGGAATCTGCAGCAATACTTTACAAAAAAGTTGCACAACTGCTGGTACAAAATAATGTATATCGCTTAATTGGTATTGGGCAGGCAATTTCTGAAAATGCAAATTTATTTTCTTCCATAAATGAAACTTTTTTTTACAGCGGTACAGAAACTTTTTTAAGTAATTTGCCCCTGCATATTTTTCAGCAGGAAATTATTTTATTAAAAGGCGCAAGGGTTTTTCAGTTTGAAAAAATAAGTAGGCTGCTGGAACAGAAATTTCATGAAACCCAGCTGGAAATTAACCTTAACGCCTTGCGCCACAACCTTGCAGTGTATAAAAAAATACTGCAGCCTGGTGTTAAAATGATGGCCATGGTAAAAGCGTTCAGTTATGGCAGCGGCAGTTTTGAAATTGCCAATGTATTGCAACATGCCGGTGTAGATTATCTGGCAGTTGCTTATTCAGATGAAGGTGTGGAATTAAAAACAGCAGGTATAAAAATACCTGTCATGGTTTTAAATACTGAAATCGCAGGTTTTGAAAATATTGTAAAATACAGATTGGAACCTGAGCTGTATTCTTTTAGTATTTTAAATGGGTTTATTAACTTTTTAAAAGACAAGAATGTAGAAAATTATCCTGTACATATTAAAATTGATACCGGCATGCACCGGCTTGGTTTCGAAGAAAAAGAAATAATGGATTTGTGTAGTGTTTTGAATGAAAACAATTGTCTCAAAGTTGTTTCTGTTTTCTCTCACCTTGCAGCAAGTGGTGCTGTTACTTTTGATGATTTTACAAATCAGCAAACGGTTTTATTCATTAAAACCGCAGATATAATTGAACAAAGTATTGGCTATTCGTTTATAAGGCACATTGCCAATTCATCTGCTGTTTACCGGCATCCGCATTTACAAATGAACATGATCAGGTTAGGAATTGGGTTGTATGGAGTAGATGGCACAGTTGCCATTCAGCATAAACTACAAAATGTTA
>JANLVW010000601.1:0-5136 GCA_031364205.1 Ferruginibacter sp. | reverse complement strand
GAACGGGGCAGCGCAACTTTACTTCGATGCCCTGACGAACAATGCGGCTTTTACCTGGACCTTAACCGGTCCGCGCGGTACGGAAGTCGATGCCAGGACCTTTACGAGTACAGACGGGGCGGTTAATCCCGTGCTCAGGTTGGTCGCGGGCAGTTATACGTTGACTGTAAACAAGGGGTCGGATCTAAATACTTTGGTGGATCTATGCGGAAGATTAATGCCTGCGGGAGTGCAGGTACCATTTACCATTGCTGCTCAAATACCCGCTACTATAACTCAGGTAACAAAATCGACCTGTGCAGTCAACATTTTAAAAGTTGTTTTAAGTCAACCTGTACTTTGTAGCAGTATATCAGCAAATGGTTCGGAGTTTAGCATCACGCCGGGATTACCAGCCATTAAGTCTGTTACCACAAATTGTAGTGGTACAAATCTTTCAACGGATACTATCTACATTAATTTACAAAACCCATTAGCAGATGGAAATTATTTACTTTTTGGCAATAACGGAACTGATGGAAATACATTTATAGATAACTGTGGTATACAAATGCTGGCAGGCACAAATAAAAATTTTACCATTGCCACAACACCAGCTCCTACTGTTACAAATCCGTCGGCATATTGCCAGGGGGTAACTGCTGTTACATTGCAAGCCCAAGCCACCGGTACAAATTTACTCTGGTATACAGCTGCGACTGGAGGAACAGGGAGTGTAACTTCGCCCGTTCCATCAACCACAACAGCAGGCACATTTAACTTTTACGTAAGCCAAACCCTAAGCAATTGCGAAGGGCCAAGGGCAATGATAACTGTTACTGTAAATGCATCTCCAGCAACGCCAACAGGCAACCCTGCAACATATAATTATTGCGTAGGGCAACCAGCAGCTACATTGAGTGCAATGGGTTCAAATATACTTTGGTATACAACCGCCACTGCTGGTACTGGTTCATCATCAAAACCTACACCATCTACTGCCACCGCCGGTACTACGTTATTTTATGCCTCGCAATCAATATCAGGTTGTGAAAGCCCAACAAGGTTTGTAATTACGGTAAATGTAACGGCTGTTCCTTCATCGCCAGGTGTTACAACTTCGGTAGTGTTGTGCCAGGGCTCCCCATCCGTACAGCTTTCAGCGACGGGATCAAATTTACTTTGGTACAGTGCTTCATCCGGCGGCACAGGTTCAGCAACAGCGCCTACTGCTTCTGCTTCAACATTAGGAAGTACAAATTATTATGTAAGCCAAACCAATATTGGTTCTTCAAATTGTGAGGGACCAAGAGCTCAGATAACCGTAAATATTGTAACTACGCCTGCTGCACCTACTGTAACATCTCCTTTAAATTACTGTCAGAACCAAACAGCATCTCCATTAACAGCGGGTGGTTCAAATTTACTTTGGTATGCAAGTGCAACGGGCGGGACGGGGAGTTCAACGGCACCTGTACCATCAACTTCAATCATTGGTTCATCTACATATTATGTTAGTCAATCTGCAGGAACCTGCGAAAGTCCACGCTTATCAATCACCGTAAATGTAGCAACAACCCCGGCTGCACCGACAGTAATGCCGCAAGTAAATTATTGCGTGGGTGCTCCACCAACTGCATTAACTGCATCTGGTACAAATATAAAATGGTATACTACTGCAGCTGGCGGTACTGCATCAGCCACAGCACCAACTCCGTCAACAACCACGGTCGGTCCGACATCTTATTTTGTTAGTCAGTCAACCGGCACTTGCGAAAGCCCAAGAGCAGAAGTTATGGTTGTAGTAAATGCCATACCTGCAGCACCAATGGTAGGGCCAACAGTAAATTATTGCCAGGGCGAAACGCCAATGAATTTTATTGTATCGGGTACTAATTTATTATGGTACGTAACTGCAACAAATGGTATAGGTAACTCTATAGCACCGATTATTTCATCAACAACTGTTGGTACAAACACTTATTATGTTAGCCAATCATCTGCTGTTTGCGAAGGACCAAGATCTTCAATTACTGTAAATGTAAACCCAACACCAGTTGCACCAACAGTACCGCCCACGCAAACTTATTGTCAAAACGCACCAACCAATCCTTTGGTTGTTAGTGGCAATAATTTAAAATGGTACACGCAGGCAACGGGTGGCACAGCAAGCACCACTACTCCTGTTGTTTCTTCCGCCAATGCGGGAACAACCATTTATTATCTATCTCAAACAACAGGAAATTGCGAAAGTCTACGAGCTTCTATCACCACAAATATTACAGCTACTCCGGCAGCACCAACTGTCTCGAGTATAATTAATTTTTGTCCTAATCAAACGGTTGGGCCATTAGCAGATTCTGTAACAGGCACAAACTTATTGTGGTATGCAAATGCAACAGGAGGCACCGGAGCTTCAACTTCACCAACAGTACTAACTAATGTTTTTCCTGCAACATATATTTATTATGTAAGTCAATCTTCTGCTGCTGCAAGTGGCGGGTGTGAAGGACAAAGAGTACAAATAACGGTAAACGTAGATAACTTTTTAAATGTAAATATTGGTGCCGATACAACTATTTGTGAAGGTGTAACTGTAAAGTTTTTCCCAACGGTTACTCCCGCAGGCGCTTTGTATCAATGGCGTTCATTGAATGAACCGAACAGTACCATTGACAGCGTCACAGTTTTGAATGCAACCTTAAAGCCATTAAATAACAGTGATTATGTTTTAAGGGCGAGTATTGGTGGTTGTGTAAAAGAAGATACAGTAAGTGTTTTTGTAAAAACAAAACCGGTTGTAAATGCAGGGCAACAGGTTGCTATTTGTTTAAATGATTCAACCTTGCTTTCAGCCACTATTTCCCGTGTAACAGCTCCGGGGTTTGTCACAAAATATTTGTGGACTCCTGCTGTAGGGATTAGAAATGATACCCTTTTGCAAACCTTTGCTTATCCAACAAAAACAACCTTGTACACCTTAACTGCAACAACAACAATTGCAGATTATGGTTGTGACTTTGTCTCTACCGGAACGGTGAATGTACTTGTTCAACCCATTGTTTTTGCAAATGCGGGCAGAGATACGATAGCTGTGAAAGGCTCGCCGCACCAACTGCAGGGATCAGGTGCTTCATTTTATAAATGGTCTTCACCAACAGCAACTATTTCCAATCCTTTTGCAAAAAATCCGTTTGTAATTTTAAATAATGATGCCGTATTTTATTTAAAAGGAACAGATGCTATTGGCTGTATAGGCTTGGATACTGTGTTTATAAAAGTGTTGAATGGTCCTGCTTATTATGTGCCAAATGCGTTTACGCCGAATGGTGATGGACAGAATGATATCTTCAGAGCAATACCTGTTGGCTTTTCAAATACAACCTACTTTAGGGTATTTAACCGCCTTGGTGTTTTAATGTTTGAAACAAATCAATATCTTAAAGGCTGGGATGGTACATACAACGGAAAACCGCAGCCTGCAGGTGTTTATGTATGGACAGTGGCAGGAACTGATAAAGATTTTATAAGAGTAGAACTAAAAGGAACCGTGAATTTGTTGAGATAACATTGGGAATAAAATTTAGTAATAATTTTTATCAGGGTTTGTATTTTGCCTCTGCATATATTTTTTCATCATCTATTTTCATCAGGCTGTCAGGTTTTATATCGGGATATTTTTCTGCGAATTTTTTTACTATTTGCCAGCCGGCAAATGAGCCAATATTACCGGGTGCTTTTTCGCCGAGCTCCTGCGTTTTTGGTCCGTCCGATACATAATTTTTAATCAAATTATTATCAGCAGTCTGCAAAAAATTATTCTGCACAAACAGATCCCAAATAGCAGCTTCGTGAGCGTAAGAGTCTTTCATTTGTGCAGCAGTGTATCCAATTATTATATGCTCTTCTTTTTCAGGCAAAAATTTTTGCAGCACATAAAGCCTTTTCCCTTTTTCAACCATCTGTATCAGTAATCTTTTGTCTTCTGTTTTTTCAGGATAAATATCACCCACAATATTTTTTAAACAGTTAACGGAAATATATTCGGGCGTGAAGCGTGCCGTCACGTATCCAGGATAAGTTTCCTGCACCATCGTAGTTTTATATTGCGGAAAATCTTTTCCTAAATGACCATGCAGTCCAACATAAAAAACTTCATCGTCCAATATATCTCCATAGCCGTCAGTTGGTCCTAAATAAGTAATAATTTTTATTGGAATTTTATATGTTGGGTAATAATATTTTACAAACTGCAAACCTCTTTTAATTTCATTTTCATAAAGCGAAAAATCTTTAAAATATTTTTGAGATGTATCAAAAATATTTCTACTGTAAGCCATAAACTGTTTTATGTAAGTTGCTGTTGTGTCTAAAGGCCATTTTGGATCGATTCCTAAAATGGTTCCCATAAAATTTTCGCCAAAGGAAGGATAGGCTGCAATCAGTTTATCTAATTGTGGCATAATATTATTGGTATCCAATGCAAAAAACTGCTGTTCAAAACGCCTGGTGTTCAATTGTATTTTTACACTAGATACATCAGGAATTTTATTCTTCCTATTACAGGAAAACATGCCTGCAATAATTATGAAACCAAATAACAAACGCATACTTTAGATATTTAACTTTACAGAATATAGCACAAATCTAAACTTCCGGGTACAAATAAAGAGCAATGAAAATTTTTTTAGCACAACAGAATTATCACATTGGAAATATTGAAGCAAATACTGCTAAAATAATTGAAGCCATTATAAAAGCAAAAGAGAAACGGGGAGATGTAATTCTCTTCAGTGAGCTTTCCGTGTGCGGTTATCCACCGCGAGACTTTTTATATTTTAATGATTTTATAGAGAAGTGTTACGCTGCAATTGATAAAATAAAATTGTATGCTGATGGTATAGCAGTTGTAATTGGTGCGCCACACCGCAATGCAAAAAGGGAGGGTAAAGATTTGTTTAACGCTGCTTATTTTTTGGCAGATAAAGAAATAAAGCAAATCATTCACAAAACGTGTTTACCTACTTATGACGTATTTGATGAAGACCGTTATTTTGAACCAGGAACAGAATGGAATGTTGTAGAATACAAAGGCAGAAAATTTGCTATTACAATTTGTGAAGATATCTGGAACCTTGGCGACAATCCGCTGTACAC
>JANLVW010000600.1:0-11574 GCA_031364205.1 Ferruginibacter sp. | reverse complement strand
CGTTGTTTAAAGCCACCTTCGATCATAATTATTGTTCCTTTTTCTAGGTACTTACTAAATTTTACATAATCTTCACTAAACATAGCAAAATCAGTTTTGCCACTAAAATCTTCCATGTGCAGAATACCAAAATTTTTACCGGTTTTTGTAAAACGGTGCTGGCCATCTGTTACCAATCCTGCCAACCTGAATATTCTAGATGGTGGAGTAATGTCTACAGCATTTTTTATGTCGATAAATTCTGATAAAGGACTAATGCCATAATGTGTTAATTCAAATTTAAAATCATCAAGCGGGTGACCACTCATGTACATCCCTGTTACTTCTTTTTCAAAATTTAATTTTTCTATTAATTGAAATGGTACGCACTGTGCAAGTTTTGGAGGAACAATGTCCGGCATTTGTAAATTTCCAAAAAGCGTATTGGCAGACCCTGCAGCCTGCGACTGAAACACTGAGCCAAATTTTATTATTTTATCAAGAGATGCAACATCACCGGGTGCAGTAAAAAAATATTGTGCACGGTGCATATCTTTAAAACAGTCAAAAGAACCGCTGTAAATTAAACTCTCAAGTGTTTTTTTGCTGACTGATCTTAAATTTACTCTCTTCACTACATCAAATACATCTTTATATTTACCATGCTTGTTGCGTTCTTCTACAATATTTTCAATAGCATTTTCTCCAACACCTTTCATTCCGCTAAAACCAAAGCGTATTTCACCTTCTTCGTTTACCGCAAAACCATTGTTTGATTCATTTATATCCGGACCCAAAACTTTTAATCCCATCCTCTTACACTCTTCCATATTAAAAGTTATTTTTTCAATACTTCCGGCATGGTTTAGTACCGCTGCCATGTATTCCCCAGGATAATGTGCTTTTAAATAACCTGTTTGATATGCCACAAATGCATAACAAACAGAGTGAGATTTATTAAATGCGTACTGAGCAAAATCTTCCCAATCTTTCCATATTTTTTCTAAAACTTTTGCAGGATGACCTTTTGCAAGTGCGCCTTCCATAAAAATACCTTTTACTTTATCAAGGGTTTTCCGATCTTTTTTACCCATGGCTTTTCTCAAAATATCAGCCTGGCCCATACTAAATCCCCCAAGCTTTTGAGAGAGCAACATTACCTGTTCCTGATAAACAGTAATACCATAGGTTTCTTCTAAATACTCTTTCATTTCAGGTAAATCATAAGAAACTTCCTGTTTCCCATTTTTACGGGCTATAAAATTTGGAATATATGCCATAGGACCAGGTCGGTACAGTGCATTCATAGCGATAAGATCACCAAATTTATCGGGCTTTAATTCCCGTAAATACTTTTGCATTCCGGGGCTTTCAAACTGAAATGTTGCATTTGTATCTGCCTGTTTATAAAGATTATATGTCTTCTCATCTTCCAAAGAAATATTATCAATTTCAATTGTTACACTATGGTGTTGTTTGATGAGCGCTAGAGCTGTTTTTAAAATGCTTAAGGTCTTCAATCCTAAAAAATCCATTTTTATTACTCCTGCTTCCTCAATGGAATTTCCTTCAATTTGTGTTAACCAAAGTTCCGATTCTTTTGATGTTGCAACCGGTAATAATTCTGTAAGATCTTTCGGTGCAATAATAATAGCTGATGCGTGGATACCGGTGTTGCGTACCGAACCTTCAAGCTTTTCAGCTTCATGTAAAACTTTTGCCAGCTCATCTGTACCATTATAAAACTCCCGCAGTTTTTTTATTTTTTCTACATCATCGGGTTGAAGTTGTTCCTTATCTTCCAAGGAAATCTCCCCTGTTTTTTCCCCTTCTTTTTTTGTAATTGGAGCAGTAAGCAACCGCTTTAAATTCATACCCGGCCGCTCTGGTACAAGTCCGGATAATGCCCTGCTTTGTTGCAAAGGTAAATCCATTACCCTTGCAACATCGGCAATACTGCTTTTGGCTGCCATGGTGCCATAAGTAATAATTTGTGCTACCTGGTTTTTGCCATATTTTTCTACTACATAATCAATTACTTTCTGCCTGCCTTCATCATCAAAATCTGTATCAATATCCGGCATTGATTTACGCTCAGGATTTAAAAAACGCTCGAAAAGTAAATTGTATTTTATAGGGTCTATATTGGTTATGCCAATGCAATAGGCAACTACACTTCCTGCTGCTGAACCTCTGCCCGGACCAATAAAAACACCTATTTCTCTTCCTGCTCTAATAAAATCACTTACAATAAGAAAATAACCTGCAAACCCCATTTCTTTTATAACCCCAAGTTCAAACTGTATTCTTTCTTCTGTAGTTGGTGAGAGAATTTGATAACGGTTTTTTGCACCTGTCCAAGTCAGGCTTTGTAAATAATCGTCCTGACTTTTAAAATTTGCAGGCACAGTAAAATGGGGAAGAAGTATATCTCTTTTTAAATCAAGCAATTCAACTTTATCTACAATTTCATTCGTGTTATCGATGGCCTCAGGCAAATCCTGAAAAACCTCAATCATTTGCTTTTGCGACTTCAAAAAAAACTGATCATTGGGGAAACCAAATCGTTTATTTTTTGTAATAACATCGTCATCACTAAATTCTCTGTTTGCAGGTGTAGTCTGTTTTTCGCCGGTGTTTATGCACAGCAAAATATCATGTGCATTAAAGTCTTCCTGCTCCACATAATGGCTGTCATTACTTGCAATTACTTTTACGTTGTACTTTTTTGCAAATTTTAATAAAACAGTATTTACTTTATTCTGGTCAGGAATGCCGTGCCTTTGTAATTCAACATAATAATCTTCCTGAAAAATATTTAGACACCATTTAAATTCGTTTTCACCTTCAGCCTCTCCTTTTTTTAAAATAGTTTGTGGTACAAGTGCGCCAAGGCAACAGGTAGTAGCAATAAGGCCCTCATGGTATTTGTGAATTAGTTGCTTATCTATTCTAGGATATTTGCTGTACATCCCTTCTATATAACCCAGCGATGTTAGTTTTACTAAATTTTTATATCCTTTATCATTTTTTGCAAGTAATATCTGATGATTACGCGGGTCTTTTTCTTCCTTCGTAAATGTTTTACGGGTACGGTCAGTTGTAATATAAAACTCACAACCTACAATTGGTTTTACTTTTAATGTGCCGTCATCGTTTTTATGTTTGTAGGCTTCTTTTACAAATTCAAATGCTCCAAACATGTTACCGTGGTCACTTATTGCAATGGCAGGCATGCCGTCAGAAATAGCTTTTTTGTAAAGATTTTTTATGGATGCCGCACCATCAAGTAATGAGAATTGTGTATGTACATGTAAGTGAGAAAAATTCATAGGAAGCCTTAAAAACAATTCGTAAAATACAAATATCGCCTTTTAAAAAAGGAGTTTAAAAACCTTTTTTTCGAAATAGTTTTTTAGAATATAACCGCAAATAGTAATTTGTTATAGATATGAAAATAAATTTGCTCTGAGTAGCTTTTTCCCCGTTTCATTTGAAAGTGTAGATTTTTACCCCTAAGTTTGTAATTCAAGATAGGGAAATTTAATTATTAATTGTTGTAGGACAAGTCCGTTAGCCTGTATTTAAACATTAGATAAGCAAAGAATTTAAGAAGCTCAAATAACAAAAGAGAGAGTCTTATACGTGTAAACCAATATTTTACGTATGAAAAACTTACTGTTTGTTTCTGTTGCGCTCAGCGTTTTTACAGTTACTTCATTACAAACATCTGCACAAACAAAAATCAATTCTGTAAATGATTTTAATTTGAAAGGAGAAGGTATAGTCCATTTACCTTCAGAAACAAAGCCAACAGGTTTTAAAGCTACCGTTGCTACTTTTGCAAAAAAAATGATGAAGCCGGTTGGTTTGGCAACAGAGTTTTGCAGTAGTTTACAATTTAAGTATGCACAGTTACTAAACAGAAATGTTGAGTTGGTAACCAATACATCATTAATTGGATTTATTGATGAATGGTGGGGTACAAGATACAGATATGGCGGTACTACCAAAAAAGGAATAGACTGCAGCAGCTTTACAGGTCTTTTAATGGGTTCTGTTTTTGGGTTTACACTACCCCGTACTGCAAGGCAACAATATGCAGCTTGTTCCAAACTGAAGAAAGAGGATATGCTTGAGGGTGATCTAGTATTTTTTAATACAAGAGGCGGAGTAAGCCATGTGGGCATATATTTGGGTGATGGTTTTTTTGTACACTCAAGCAGCAGCGCAGGTGTTAAAATAAACAGTTTAAATGAAAATTATTATTCAAGAAAATTTATTGGCGGTGGCAGAATTGAAAATGATCAATATGCTAAACTGTATTAAAAAAAAATTTCCAAATAAAATACCTCGACATTTTGTCGGGGTATTTTATTAAAACTATTTATTTAGAAGTTATTACGGGTAATTCATTTTGTGTAAAAACATAAAAGTTTTTATTTACAGTAAAAGTTTTTCCATCATACCATTTACCGACTTTTAGCTTTTTCCATTTTGCAGTTGGTGTAATCCATTGTTCTTTATTATCTGTTTTATCCAAAGAAATTTTTATTGGTAAAACGAGGTTTTTTACATTGTTTGTCCAGCGGTATTCTACTTTTTTTCTATCTGTTTTATATTGCAGCAACGGAATTTTAGTTGTTCGTAAATACTGGTCAAAAATGCCTTTAAGATCAATTTTAAGAAATGCACTCATGTAATCTTCAACCTGAGTAGTAGTAACAGTTTGATGGTAGAATATTTTGTTAAGTGCTAACAATAAATCTCTAAATTTTTTATCATCATTTGTAATCTGTCTGATAAGGTGAATCATGTTGGCTCCTTTATAATACATATCGCTGCTACCTTCCTTATTTACCCCATAAGGACCAATAATTGGAACATCATTTTCAATATTTTTTCTTATTCCTTCAACATACCTTTCACCAGCTTTTTTACCCCAATAATATTCAGTAAAAAGCGTTTCGCTATAGTTTGTAAAACCTTCGTGCACCCACATATCTGCAATATCTTTTGTGCAAATGCTGTTTGCAAACCATTCATGTCCACTTTCGTGTACAATAATAAAATCCCATTTCAAACCCTCACCGGTACCTGATAAATCTTTGCCTGTATACCCCATTTTAAAACCGTTGCCATATGCAACTGCACTTTGGTGTTCCATACCTAAATGTGGTGCTTCAATTAACTGGTATCCATCTTCGTAAAAAGGATAGGGCCCAAACCAATATTCAAATGCTTTCATCATTTTTGGTGCATCAGTAAATTGTTTTTTGGCTTTTTCAAGATTGTAATCTATCACCCAATAATTCATATCTAAACTACCATTAAGACCTGGATATTTTTCTGAAAAATTTACATATCTACCAATGTATGGAACAATACAATAATTGTTAATCGTATTTTTTACGTTGTAGGTGTAAAGCATTTTTCCATTAGCCATTTGTTTTTTATCAGTAAGTCTGCCGTTACCAATGGCAACTAAACTATCAGGTACAATCATGTTCAGCGTTGCACCACTGTCAGGTTTATCGCTTTGTATATCTTTACAAGGATACCAAACACTGGCGCCAAGCCCCTGGCATGCAACCGTCATCCATGGATTATTATTTTTATCACTTTTCCAAATCCAGCCTCCATCCCAGGGTGGGCGTATAGCCTCTCTTGGCTTACCATGAAAATAGAATGTAAGGGAACGAATCCCGGCTATTATTTTATATATGGCTGAAGAATCTCTGTATTCCAACCAATAGACATTTCCTTCTCTCCTAAATTTATAGGGAATGCCTTTATCCATTACACTATCCAAAATCATTGGTTCCTGCAAATCAATCTGCATTAATTGAGCACCATTATCATAAAATTGCATCGTATTTTTTCCGACTATAGTTTTGTTGTTGTAGTCTGGTTCTACAGTAATATCATAATGCAGCACATCCCATTTTTGCCGGTACATGCCGTTGCTTCCTCTAACTGTATCTGCATGAGTAAATACATTTTTCTTATCTCCCAATTGTGAAAATGTATTTATGCAAAATGAATAAAATATTAGGAATAAAAAAGTGCTTTTTGTTGCAGTTAACATGCTGTTGATTTTAATAATCTAAATTATGATGTTTAAAGCAACTGATAGTATAAATTTGTTTTAATGGTGAACAGTAAATTTTTAATTGATTTTTTTAAGAAAGGAAAAATATTTTTTTACAGCTTTTGTGCTTTCTATTTGGTGATATTTTCTTCATCTTGTAGAGAACATACACATGCTGATAAAAAAATATTTCGCTACAACGAAACAAGTGGTATTGCATCTTTGGACCCGGCTTTTGCAAAAAATCAATCGATCATGTGGGTAATTCACCAGCTGTATAATACATTAATACAAGTAGATAGTAATATGCAGCTAAAGCCATCATTAGCTTCATCCTGGGAATTTACTGACAGCAATAAAACAATCACTTTTCACCTTCGCAATGATATTTATTTTCAGGATGATGTATGTTTTACAAATAACAAAAGGCGCAGACTTGTGGCTGCTGATGTAGCTTATAGTTTTAACAGAATTGTAGATAAAAATACAGCTAGCCCGGGCGCATGGATTTTTAATAATAGGGTCGCAGAAATTAATCCATTTACAGAAATAAATGATTCTACTTTCCAAATAAAATTACGAGCTCCGTTTCAACCTATTTTAGGTATTTTAAGTATGCAATATTGCTCTATCATTCCACATGAAGCTGTGGAAAAATATAGGAATGATTTTAGGCGACATCCTGTGGGTACAGGACCTTTTGCTTTTGTTGCCTGGGAAGAAGGCCAGGCAATGGTTTTAAAGAAAAACGATCATTATTTTGAGAGCGATAACAAGGGAAAATCTTTGCCATATATTGACGGAATAAAAATAAATTTTTATGACAGTAAAGCAACAGAATTTTTAGAATTTCAACAGGGCAGACTTGATTTTATAAATGATATTGACCCATCTTTCAAGGATGAGATACTTTCTAAAACGGGCAACCTAAAAGCTGAATGGAAAGATAAAATCGATTTGCAAAAACATCCCTATTTAAACATTGAATTTTTTGGGATATTGGCTGACAGCAGTAACATACTTGTAAAAAATTCTCCATTAAAAATATTAAAAATACGGCAGGCAATTAATTATGGCATTGATAAAAAAAAGATGATGCTTTATGTAAGAAATTCTATTGGCACTGCCGCTGAAAGTGGGTTTGTGCCACAAGGCTTACCATCATTTAATAAAGAAAAAGTAAAAGGTTATTCATACGATCCAATTAAAGCAAAACAATTGTTGGCAGAAGCAGGTTTTGCGGAAGGAAAAAATTTGCCCGAAATAAAACTCCTAACTATTCCTATTTATGCAAACCTGGCAAGTTATGTGGCAAACGAATTAAAACAGATCGGCATAACAGTAAAAGTGGAGGCTATGCAAAAAAGTTTGTTGTTGGAGCAAACTTCAAAATCGCAGGCACTTTTTTTTAGGGGCAGCTGGATTGCCGATTATCCCGATGCTGAAAATTATTTAAGTGTTTTTTACAGCAAAAATCCTGCGCCACCTAATTATACTCGATTTAATAATGCAGCGTTTGATGAATTGTATGAACGAGCTTTATCCCAAAACAATGACAGCCTACGTTACCAACTTTATCAACAAATGGATAATATTATTATTGTTAATTCTCCGGTAGTTCCGCTTTGGTACGATATGGCCATACATCTTGTTCAAAAAAATATAAAAAACTTTGTACCCAACAGTTTAAATATGCTGGAGCTAAGAAGCGTAAATAAATAATTTTATTAGTAAGGATCGATTTTATTTTTTTACAATCTTTTTTATATACTTATAGATACCTGTATTTATTTCAAAAAAATAAATTCCTGATGCTAACTGACAAAGATTTTTAGCTATAAGTATATTAATACCTTTTTGTAGAAGCACTTTGTCGGAAAGAATTTCTTTTCCATCAAATGACAGGATTCTGTATTGAGCATTTACATCCCGCGGAGTATTTAAAGAAATTTCTAGATTGTCAACAAAGGGATTTGGATAAACGCTGAACTGATCGTTAAAAATTTCATTTAAATGTAAAATAATTATTTTTGAATAAGAAAAATTACTATTTAAGTCAACTATTTTTAAACGATAATATACCGCAGAAATATTAGTAGTAATATTATCATTGTATTGATAATACTGAGTTATAGCAGATGTTCCATTACCTTTTACTGAACCTTTTTTATAAAAAATGACGCCATCTTCACTTCTCTCTATATCAAAATAATCATTGTTTAATTCGTTTTCTGTTACCCAGTTTAATAAACCTGTTTTATTTTTAATCACAGCATTAAAAGATAAAAGTTTTACAGCAAGCGGGCCACTTACAGCACCAATACTTACGCTGCTTTCAGCTGTTATCAATTCATCAGCTCCTGTACGGGTAAATATCATTCCTGTATTTCTTACCGTCTCCACTCCTTTATTTACCCTTACTTTAAATTTTACCTTATAAGTTGCTCCGGAATCTAACAATCCACCTTCTGAGAATGATGCATTATTTCCTAAAAAAATTTTAAGGTACGTCCTACCCAAATTGCTGCCAACAAAAGCAAAATCGTCTCCTTGCTCACCAGATTGTGTTGAAATGTTCAAGACATTAGGAGCCTGAATAATCTGCATTGAATTTGGAACGTAGGTAACGTTCATCGGCAAAGTATCCACAATCATTGTTTTGTATGCTGATCCAGGTCCGGCATTACCACCACTTAATGTATAAGTCAGCAATTCGTTATTTTGTAAAATACCATCAGCATTGGCATCAGCTACCGTTTTATTAATGCTGATAACAGGGTTTTGCATTCTAACCGCTAAAGCAAAAACACCTGGAAAATATTTGTCAGCTTCTGTTCCAAATTCCAGTTGTAATTCAGTTGCATTCGGTAATATACCATATCCCTTTCCTACTTCGAGTTCATCTATATCAATACCCATTTGATTTGTAAAATCAGGATTTTTAGAATGAACAAATGAGCCATTTTTTGAAATAGTTCCATTAAAAAAATTAGTTGAGGGGTTTGCTTCATTGCTAACAGTTATTCCATTAATTTTTAAATAATCCCCCGCCGGACTTGCTGCTGAAGAAGAAATATTTGCATCACCTTCCCAAGCCATTGTGCTTAAAACTGCATCACTTAGTTCAAGCGGATTGTTTGGAATATGAAGTCCGGTAAGTGTTACAGTTTGACTTGCAAAACTTCCGTTGTTATAAACCTGCGAAAATCCATCATAAATCTGCACACTGTTAAAGGGTAATAAATTATTTTCATAAGCAATAATAATGCACCAGCCAGCATAATTTCCTCCATAACTTGCGGAGCCTGCAATCAAAGGTATTTCTGCAATACTGTATGTTCCCGAACCATTATTTTGAATAAAATTTGTAACATCTACATAAGATTGATAACCAGTGATAGAGCCGTTTACATTGTAAGTATCTGCATTATTAACTGAAGTCAAATCAGTATATACACCTGATGTTCCTTTTCTTATTTTAATTTTTTTAAGCGTATCAGGATAAACATTTAATACAGAATTAGAAATTTTACCTCCCCAATACAAGCGGGCAAATTTAATCGTATTTTTTCCTGCAGGTAAAACCAAATTAGCAGTTGAAGAATTGGAAGTATATGCAGGCGTGGCAGAAAGCCTCATATCAAAAAAACAGGTATTGCTGTTTGCAGCAATTTGATGAACTTCCACAGCAATTATATTTTCGCCTTCATTAAAATAGGAGGAAGGAATAGAAAAACTTTCCCAGATAGAAAAGTTTGTATTAACGGCTGTTGTGTTGTAGTTTATAGTTCCTGCCGGCATGTTTAGCCTTTTAACTTCAACACCATTTACATAAATCACTGCAGCATCATCATAACAAAGGGAAAAATCAAATGTGCTGTACAATGCAGGTTTTGCTATTGATACAGTTTTTAAAAAATAATTAGTAACAGCATGTTTAATAGTTGTGTTTTGATTTCGGCCATATCCGAAATTTCCATTTGTGCTTGTCCAGTTGCCTAAAGGATTATTTAAAGTTTGCCAACTAGTTCCTAAATCAACATTGATATCGTTGTAATTCCAGCTATTTGCGCTTTGGATTAAATTTATAATTGGGATTTGAAAATCTGTTATAACAGGCTGCATGTTTTCTTCATCGTTTCCATATTGGCTAAAGCCAATACCACCAACGCCATTTGCTGCATTCCCGCTTTCATTCATTTTCTCGAGGTTAGCCGTTGAGTTATCAATTATCTGCATGCTCGAATTTCCAAAAATTGCAGTTCCACCTTTGATATTCTGAGAAAATATTTGTGTAAATGGTCGTATGTTTTGTCCTTTAATTAAAGAACAAAACAATATTGACAAGCCTATGGATAAGGCAAAATACTTTTTGTGCGTAAGCATTTTTTTTATTTTAATTTAAAAAAAGGCTCACAGGTTATGAGGAATGATTTTTTTAAGGAAGGTTAGATTATATTCATATAGCTTATAACTATAAATATAGAAAAATAAATTTAAAGATAGAGAAAATACATTAGAATGAGATTTTGAAGAAATCTATGCTATAGATTTTAAATATTTTTCAACTTTTGGTCTAACTACAAATTGGCAATATGATGCACTGCCATTATTATTGTAATAATTATTATGATAATCTTCTGCAACGTAAAAGGTAGTGGCAGGTTCGATTGATGTTACGATCGGATTTTTAAATTTACCCGAATGATTCAGTTGTTTTTTAAAATCTTCTGCAATTTTCTTTTGATGGTCATCTGTATAGAATATTATACTCCGGTATTGTGTGCCTACATCATTCCCCTGCCTGTTAAGTGTGGTTGGATCATGAGATTCCCAGAACACTTTTAAAACATCTTCATAAGAAATTACATTGCTGTCATAAGAAACCCGTAAACATTCTGCGTGGTTTGTTGTACCTGTGCAAATATCTTTGTAACTAGGGTTCACTGTATCGCCACCGCTGTAGCCGCTCTCAACCTTTGTAACACCTTTTACCAGTTGAAAAACTGCTTCTGTGCACCAAAAACATCCATTTCCCAATATTGCTACTTCTATATTTTCTGCCATAAAATTAATTTTAAAAAATTCTGTTTTTATTAAGGGATTTTTATTTGCGATTCACCACCTTTCATTTTACTGTCATCAATAGTTCCTTTTGCATCTCTTATTGTTTTTTCTGCCGTATATTTTTTTGGAGCTGCGCCGGAAAATAAATTTGTTGTTAAAACCCATTTTCCATCTTTCCATACAAAACCATTGTATTCACCGTCCGGTATTAATGTCCACTTTTTATTTGGGGTATTGCTTTCTGATGTTAATTCATCAAAAACTACCGCCCCCAGGTCTTCATCAAAAGTAAGTCTGGCCGCAGCTTCTTTTTTGTATTCTAAAATATAACGGGCCATTTGATTTGAGGATTTTTCGCTGTTTTCCATCACAAAAAGTTTGTTGCCAAAAACAGGTTTTCCATTTACAAATTGTAAAATATCCATTATTTTTTTATC
>JANLVW010000577.1:0-1113 GCA_031364205.1 Ferruginibacter sp. | reverse complement strand
GGAAGTCGCACTCGACCACATCACCGGTGATGCAGCCGTCCATTTTTCTGAATTATGCCAGTAAAAGCTTTTCATTGAGGAGCCAAAACTGTCTGTAAACTCCAGTTTAATGTTATAGATTTTATTTTTACATTAACCAATGAGCCGTTTAACAGAAAAAAATATTTGAAAGCATATACACAAAAGTTTAAAAACTTATTCGGTATTTCTGACCCTTTAAACAATAAAATCTATAACATTAAACTGGAGTTTACAGACAGTTTTGGCTCCTCAATGAAAAGTTTTTACTGGCATAATTCGGAAAAATGGACATTACTAAAAAACGGAAATTATATGCTGCATCTACAATGCGGAATAGGGCGTGAACTTGTGGGATTTATTGCCGGTGGACTTGACAAAATAAAAATTCACCAGCCAAAGATTTTAAAAGATTTGATGATAAAAAAGTTTACCCAATCTGCATTGGTAAATGAAAAAAACTTGGGAGTAAATGAGCAGCTTGCAAATGAAGACTACTGACTACTGCCCAAGTTACCCCTCGTTAAGTGAGTTTTAAGAGTTGCTGTGTATTTATCTAAACAAAGCATTTTGCAATATTCATAAATACAAACTGCTCTTTTTTATTATTATCTTTTAGTGAAAATGATGAATGCCCTTTTAAGAACTTATTATTTTTTTTTGGCAAACATTTTATAGAAATAATTAATATAAATGTTATTACGATTGTAAAAGGAAATATTAAAAGGGATTTTATCTTTATCATAATTTTCATTCAAACTTTATGAATTGTTCGGGCTTTGGTTAACTGATTAATAATCCAAAATAACAGGCAAGTTATGTCACCATATGACAAACAGCTTTTCTAAAGCATTGCCAACGTAATTCCGGCGGCGGCTACAAAAGCACAAATTAAAAAGTAAAGGGAGGGTTTTGATTTTTTGAAAATGTACACATCTATTGCATACATAAAAAGGGGCATGGTTGCAAGTATAATCTGAAATACAGATACGGAAATATTAAAGGATGAGTAAAGCCACAAATAAGCAGCACCAACGGTTTGAGCTAATACACCTATTAAAATAACCATATAAAATAAATAGTTTTTTGGAAAAG
>JANLVW010000571.1:0-2789 GCA_031364205.1 Ferruginibacter sp. | reverse complement strand
CAACGGGGGCTTCCCGGCGATGACGAAGATTTACAAAGCCGGTACCTTGAAGCAACCATAAAAGGTATTACCATTGGCTGCCTTTACCTGCCAAACGGCAACCCTTTACCGGGACCAAAATTTGATTATAAGCTGGCCTGGTTTGAGCGGCTTATTAGTTACTCCGGCAAATTACTAAAAGCCGAAAACCCGGTAATTATAACCGGTGATTTTAATGTAATGCCCACTGAGCTTGATGTATATAAACCGGAGCGGTGGGTAAATGATGCGCTCTTTCGCCCTGAAGTGCGGGAGGCATTTAAAAAACTGATTGACACAGGTTGGACAGATGCCATCAGAACATTATACCCTAACGAAGTGATCTATACCTTCTTCGACTATTTTAGAAATGCATACGAGCGTAATGCGGGTTTGCGTATTGACCATTTTCTGCTTAATCCGCAAATGGTTATCCGGCTGATTAATGCAGGTACTGACCACCAAGTTCGTGGTTGGGAAAAAACGAGTGACCATGTGCCGGTGTGGATTGAAGTGGCTGATGAATGAGTCAAGATAATTTTGTTGTAACACATTCCGAAGTATTAAGCAGACAATGTCGGCTTTTTCCATTTTCCATTTTTTAAAAATGCCCAAGCCTCTAAGGGAAATAACCCACTTCATAACTTCATTAAAGTACTTACGCACAAGATTGCAAACAGTTCATATTTTTACTAAATTACCATTTCAAAATGAAATGTGTGTATCCAACTCTAAATATTCCTCTTACCGACTTAGGACAAAATAACCTATTGGCAACAAAAAATAATTTTTACATCAATAAACTCGAAACAGCATTTTAATGCAGGAAAACACAACAACCACAAAGCTCGATTTTCTTTCCGGTGGTGGTAAGATGGGCGAACTAATTCGTTCGAAAGACTGGTCCAAAACAGCTTTGGGATCACCCGATACATGGCCGCAAAGTTTACGAACGACTATAAGCTTATGTATTGCTTCTAATTTTCCCATTGCAATTGTTTGGGGTCCGAATAGGGTGCAGATTTATAATGATGGTTATTTGCCAATAACCGGCGATATGCATCCTGTTTCTATGGGACAGGATTTTGCAGCATGCTGGCATTCGGCCTGGCCTGTTATCGGACAAGCATTTGAAGAAGCATCTTTGGGGCAGGCTCGATTTCTTGAAAACCAGCATATTTTTCTTGATCGCTATGGATATAAGGAAGAAACCTTTTTCACGTTCTCGTTTAGTCCTATTCTAGATGAATCCGGCGGTGTAGGCGGCCTGTTTCATCCTGTTTTAGAATTAACACAACAAACACTTGCCGAAAGAAGGTTAAAGATTTTAAGTACCGTAGCCAGCCATACGGTAAAAGCAAGAACCGCAGATGAAGCAATTGCGCTTATAGTAGATTGCTTAAAAGATTTTGAATTGGATATTCCGTTTGTGTTGTTGTATTCAATTGCTGCCGATGGAAAAGAAGCTAACCTGGAAGGGAATGTTGGTGTTGAGAAGGATTCGCCTCTTGCTCCTGCAAAAATTAACCTCGAAGAACGGCTTTTGAAAAGCTGGCCGTTTACCGAAGTCATTCAAACCGGAAAGGCAGTACAGGTTGAAAATACGACAAATATTTTTGGGTCATTTAATTGCGGGCCTTATCCCGAACAGCCTGAACAAGCCATGGTTTTTCCTATAATCATCCCTGGCGAAGATCATAATAAATATTTTTTGGTTGCAGGTGTAAGTTCAAGACGAAGGCTGGATGAAAAGTACCTGTTGTTTTATGAATTATTGGCCACCGCTGTAACCAATGAGTTAGCCAAAGCAAGAGTATATGAGGAAGAGCAAAAAAAGGCTGAAGCACTTGCCGAAATTGATAAAGCAAAAACAGTTTTTTTCTCCAACATAAGCCACGAGTTTCGTACACCGCTAACACTCATGCTTAGCCCGCTGGAAGAATTGTTGAATCAGAAAAACAATCATTTCAGCGAAAACGAAATCCAACATATCGAAACTGCACAGCGTAATGCAATGCGATTGCTAAAGCTTGTAAATACGCTGCTCGATTTTAGCAGAATAGAAAGTGGAAGACAACAGGCATTTTTTAACCTGGTTGATATAGTTGCGCTCACAAAAAATCTTGCAGCTAATTTTCGTTCCGTAATAGAAAAAGCAGAATTAAAACTTATTGTACAGGCCGACACCATTATTCAGCCCGTATATGTAGATAAGCAGATGTGGGAAAAAATTGTATTCAATCTTTTAAGTAACGCTTTTAAATATACCCTTAAAGGAAGTATCACTGTAGAGTTATCAGCAGAAGAAGATTTTGCTGTATTAAAAGTAAAAGATACCGGCGTTGGAATTCCTGAAAACGAATTGCCTAAAATGTTTGAACGCTTTCACCGTGTACAAAATGTTACAGGCCGAACTTATGAAGGCACCGGCATTGGCTTATCGCTTATAAAAGAACTTGTGCAAATGCACCATGGCACCATAAATGTTGAGAGCAAATTGAATGAGGGAAGTGTATTTACTGTAAAAATTCCTACCGGTAAAAAACATATTGCCGATCATCAGATTTCAAAAACAACAATAGATTCAGATGAAATTTCTTCTGCTATTTATGTAGATGAAATTGATATACTCCTTAAAAAAGGGAAGCCAGAATCATTAAAGACAACTGATGTAAAGGAAGAAAATATTCTTCCAACCATTCTTGTTGTTGATGATAATGCCGACATGCGTGAACATATCAGTTCCATTCTGTCAAATAGTTTTAATGTTA
>JANLVW010000542.1:0-1807 GCA_031364205.1 Ferruginibacter sp. | reverse complement strand
AGTTGTTTGCTTATTTATAAAATAGTCTAACCCTAATTTCAGGTTATTGTTTTGGCTTTTATTTATTCTGTGAGACTGCTGGTCCAGCTCGGAAATTTTTGTTCCATTAGTTCCAAAAAAATTTCTTTGAATGTCAAAATCCATAAACCCTTTATTGATAATGTAACCATAATTCAAAAAAGTATTTATCTTTTTGGTTCTGTAGTTAAGCGCAATGCTGTTATTGGATTTTGCATAAACGCCCTGACCATAATTAAGGGTAACACTTCCATTAAAACCCTGTGTAATACTTTTCTTGGTTTTAATATTAATTACTCCTGCATTACCTGCTGCATCATATTTCGCTGAAGGATTAGTCATTATTTCGATCTGACTTAACTGGTTTGAATTCATATTGCCCAACAGGGTTGCCAATTCAGCACCACCAAGGTAGGAGGGTTTGCCATCAATCATTACCATTACTGATGACTTACCTTTTAAACTGATGTTACCATCTTTATCAACAGATACACCGGGTGATTTTTCAAGCACTTCCAAAGCGGTTGAACCTACATTGGTTACTGAAGCATCTACATTCACTATCATGCGGTCAATCTTTTGTTCAATAAGTGCCTTCTTGCTGGAAACAACAACAGCAGCAAGATTTTTAGCAACAGGCTGTAAAATCAAAGCATCAAGTAAAGCTGCGGTATTATTATCCGAAATAGAGAATATACCAGAATTTACTTTATTAAAATTTACAGCGCTTACAGTAACAAAATAATTTCCGTAAGGGATCCCGGTAAATGAAAATTTTCCTGCCTTATTTGATAAAGCAATTTTAATTATCGAAGAATCTTTCGATTTCATTAGTGAGATGGTTGCTGATTCAACTGCTGCATGTTTTGTATCCACAGCAGTACCGGAAACAGCCGTTTCAATTGTTTGAGCCATCCCTTTAATGGCAAAGAACATTATTGTAAAAATTATTAGTATATTTTTCATCTTGTATTTTTTATTTTACAATGCAAACTTATTTGTAAGAACCTGGTAAATTTTGAAAATGATGTAAACCATGAAAAGTTTGCTGTGAACCTTAAAAGCTTGTATACTTTAAGACTACCGGAGATCCAAATCAGGCACATTTGAAATGCATACAAAGCCAAAACACAAATGCCAAACTTTCAAAAGAGCCTGCTTTGTTCCTAGGCATTAGCAAGCCTATAAGGTGTGACAAAGACCCATATTATAAATGACAACGTAGAAAGTGCAAAAGTACAAAAGTGATTTTGCCAAAATGAGGGTGGAGGAAGCCGTTTTTTAACTTTATATTTTTCAATTTGGCTTCATATCCAACAGGACGTTATTATTTAGCATGTGCATATCATCAACATTTATTTATAAATTTATTTCAGTTAGCCGGAGGGAAGGAATTCTAATGCCACACCTTACACAAAAGCCCTGTCACCGTTTGCAATAAGTTACCTTAATCATGGATATGAGCAATACAACTACAATCAAAGCAGTTTATACGCTACAACGTCTTATGAAAACGCTTGTTGGTTTCTATTTTCCAAGCATTATAGAGCTGAGCAACAAATACAATTGGTTGATGAGGAATCATAATTTAAACCTATATTCTTTTGGCGAAACTCCATTCAGCTTTTTAAAAATGCGGGCAAAATAATTGGGGTATTCAAAATTCAGGTGGTAAGCTATTTCAGCAATTGTTAAGCTCGTATGCGACAGGTAATTTTTTGCCTGCTCCATTAAATGTTCCTGTACAATGAATAAAGCAGATTTACTACAAGCCTGGTTGCAAATACGG
>JANLVW010000536.1:0-1840 GCA_031364205.1 Ferruginibacter sp. | reverse complement strand
TTTTGTTTGAAAACGCTGCATTGGCTGATTTGATGTTTGTTGCTAATGAGTTAAGAAAAATACAGGTGCCGCATGGCAAAGTAACCTGGCAGATAGACAGAAATGTAAATACTACAAACGTGTGTATTGCCAATTGTAAATTTTGTAATTTTTACAGAATCCCCGGTCACAAAGATGCTTATATAACAGATATAGAAACTTACAAAAGAAAAATTGAAGAGACCATTGCTTACGGGGGCGACCAGTTGTTATTACAGGGTGGTCATCATCCGGAACTCGGACTTTCTTTTTATGTAAATTTATTTAAAGAACTTAAAAGCCTTTATCCCAATATTAAATTGCACACACTCGGGCCGCCGGAAATAGCACACATTACCAAGCTGGAAAAAAGTACACACAAAGAAGTATTGATGGCTTTAAAAGAAGCAGGTATGGATAGTTTGCCCGGTGCAGGCGCAGAAATTTTGACCGACAGGGTGCGCAGATTAATCAGCAAAGGAAAATGTGGCGCACAGGAGTGGCTTGACATTATGCACGAAGCTCACAAATTAAACATTACAACGTCTGCCACCATGATGTTTGGGCATGTAGAAACTTTAGAAGAAAGGTTTGATCATCTTGTAAAAATTAGAGAAGTACAAAGCCGGAAACCAAAAGATGCAAATGGATTTTTAGCGTTTATACCATGGACGTTTCAGGATGCAGACACATTACTTGCGAGAATACGTGGCGTGCACAACCTTACAACACCAGAAGAATATATAAGAATGATTGCCATGAGCCGAATTATGTTACCTAATGTAAAAAACATACAGGCAAGTTGGCTCACTGTAGGTAAACCGGTTGCACAGCTTTGCTTAAATGCAGGTGCAAATGATTTTGGCAGTATCATGATTGAAGAAAACGTAGTAAGCGCTGCAGGTGCACCTCATCGGTTTACGGCTAACAGTATACAGGATGCAATTAGAATGGCTGGTTTTGAACCACAACTTCGCAACCAGCAATATGGCTGGAGAGAAATGCCTGAAATGAAAGAGCAGGTTATAGATTATTAATAATTAACGTCATCAGGCCAAATACTATTTCAACAAAAAGTTATACATAAAAAAAGTCGCTTTTGAAAGCGACTTTTTTTTGAATTAAAATTAAACTTGCAAAATTATTTTTTTGGCATTAGAACAGCGTCAATTACGTGTGTTACACCGTTACTTGAAACAGCATCTGCTATTGTTACATTCGCACCGTTGATCATTACTTTACCGCCTTTTACAGATACAGTCAATTCCTGACCTTGTACTGTTTTTAATTTTTGACCATCTTTAAGATCAGCTGCTTTTAAAGCACCGGGTACAACATGATATGTTAGTACACCTACAAGGTCTTTTTTCATTTCAGGCTTAAGCAGATTATCAACTGCGCCTGCAGGTAATTTGGCAAATGCTTCGTTAGTTGGAGCAAATACTGTGAATGGGCCGGGGCCACTTAAGGTTTCAACAAGACCTGCGGCTTTTACTGCAGCTACAAGCGTAGTATGATCTGCAGAACCTATAGCATTTTCTACAATATTTTTGGAAGGCACCATGTTAGCACCACCAACCATAACACCAGCTTCTGCTGTTTTTACTGGAGCTTCTGCCATTTTAGTAGTGTCAGTGGTAGTTGCTGTCGAAACTTCTGTCTTTTTTTCGTTGTTGCAAGATGCAAGCATTAAAACGGAAGCAGAAGCTACCATTAATGATGATAAGAATGTTTTTTTCATTTTTAATTATTTTTTAATTTGGTTGTTATTTAAGAATTGTAAATTTACGCAATAAGTTTGATGGGGGATTTACAAACAACA
>JANLVW010000533.1:0-14513 GCA_031364205.1 Ferruginibacter sp. | reverse complement strand
AATTCAATAGCAGATATCAGAAAAGATTATAAGCTACGCTCTTTTTTAGAAGCAGAGGCAGCATCCAGCCCCTTTGTGCAATTTACTGAATGGTGGAACGATGCACTGGCTAGTAATATAGACGAAGTGAATGCCATGACGCTTGCCACGGTTAAAGCAGATGGAAAACCATCTGCACGAATTGTTTTGCTAAAAGGTATGAGTGAAAAAGGATATGAGTTTTATACAAATTACGAAAGCGATAAAGCTAAAGAAATTGCTGGCAATAATAATGTAGCAATTGTATTTTTTTGGAAGGAACTGGAACGGCAGATAAGGATAGAGGGTACAGTCAAAAAAACTACAGAAAACACAAGTGATACTTATTTTAATAGTCGCCCCGAAGAAAGCAGAATTGGGGCATGGTCATCCCCACAAAGCAAAATTATACCTTCAAGAGAAACCTTAGAAAAAAACGTATTGGATATTAAAGATAAGTTTGAGGGGAAAGAAATAACCAGACCAACTTTTTGGGGAGGTTATATTGTTCAACCCGTTTTGTTTGAATTTTGGCAGGGCCGTTCAAACAGGTTACACGATAGAATTGAATATTTAAAAAATGAAAACGAATGGATTAAAAGGCGTTTAGCTCCGTAAAATAACAGGTAATAAAAAAGCGAATGATAACATTCGCTTTTTTAAATTATTTCGCTTTTTTTATAGCCGGTTTTTTTTCTTCAACAACTTTTGGTACTTCTACTTTTATTGCAACTTTAGGTGCTGCCACTTTTTTTGCAATTTTTGCAGGTCTGGATTTTCCGAAAGATCCTGCTTTAGTTTTTCCTTTTTTTGTTTTAATATCACCTCTTCCCATAATTTGTATTTTTATTATTTATTAAAGTTATAAAAAAAAGCAAGACACTACTGCATCTTGCTCTTAAAATGTTTTTTTGAACTTAGATTTTTGAAGACAATTCCTTACCTGCTTTAAACTTAGCAACTTTTTTAGCTTTGATTTTAATAACCGCACCGGTTTGTGGGTTACGACCGTTACGTGCAGCTCTTTTAGAGACAGAAAAAGTACCAAATCCTACAAGAGTAACTTTGTCGCCTTTCTTTAAAGTTTTTGTAACAGCATCTACAAAAGCATCAACAGTTAAGTTAGCCTGCGTTTTAGTGATACCTGCGTCTTCTGCAATTTTTGCAATTAATTCTGCTTTGTTCATAATGAGTTTTTTGAAG
Organism: Ferruginibacter sp.; assembly: GCA_031364205.1. Taxonomy (GTDB): domain Bacteria; phylum Bacteroidota; class Bacteroidia; order Chitinophagales; family Chitinophagaceae; genus Ferruginibacter. The sequence goes on along the minus strand of JANLVW010000533.1, from coordinate 13,292 downwards.
ATTTATAGTAAGACAAATATATAGGGTTTTTAATTGTAACAATTATTTTTTTAGATTTTTTTAAGTTGTTTAAAAAGGGCTGCAATGCACTGTACGTATGCATTACAGACATTATTTTAGCCAATGATAAAATAATTAATTTTTTTTATTATTGCTGTAATGTAGTACTGCGTTGGTTTACAGTATGGTAAAGGATTTAAAAGGCAGTGATGGTAAGCTTTTAGTGGCTAAAAATTACTGCATCAAACTGCTGTTGGGCTTTTGCACATTTAGTCCACAATCTGCATAATAGTACGAATGGATATAAATTGATCTCCCCATTTTTCAAATGACCGTTTGCGCATTTCTCCTGCAAATTTTTCTATATAACGGTTATACAATCCTTTGCTTTCAGCAAAAAATTGAACAGCAAAAGTAGGTCCATCTGTTTCATCAATTTCCAGCAGTTTTACAATTTTATATTCTGTAAAACAATCACTTTCCATTACTTCTTTTACATGTATATTTTTTAACCATTGCATCCAATCTGCAGCAATGCTGTTGTTAACTTTAGTTGTTATATTATAAATTATCATGTTAAATTTTTACTTCTATATAAACCGGACAATGATCGCTATGCTTCACATTGGGATAAATTGCCGCATTTAATAAGTGGCTCGTAAGTGGAGTAGTAACTGTAATGTAATCTATACGCCAACCTTTATTATTTAATCTTACAGTTGGAAAACGCTGGCTCCACCAACTGTAGTGGTGAGGTTCTTTATTAAATACCCGAAAAGAATCTATCCATCCGTTGCCTAAAAATTTATCCATCCAGGTCCTTTCCTCCGGTAAAAAACCCGATGATTTTTTATTGCCTCTTGGATCATGAATATCTATTTCAGTATGTGCAATATTGTAATCTCCACAAAGAATTATTTTTGGATTTGTCTTTTTTAACTCTTCCAGATATTCATGTATTTCACTTAGCCAAACGTATTTGTAGGCCTGTCTTTCATCTCCTGATGTGCCTGATGGAAAATAAGCATTTATCAATCTTACATCTCCAAACTGTAATTGAATTACACGGCCTTCAAAGTCACTCATTTCATGGCCTGTACCACCAACTACGGCATCAGGTTTTATTTTAGTAAAAACCGCTACGCCGCTGTATCCTTTTTTTTGCGCACTAAACCAATGATGATTAAACCCCAGATCTTCCAATAACTTAACATCAATATCAGTAAAGGCAGCTTTTGTTTCCTGCAGACAAATAACATCTGCGGGATCAGTTTTAAGCCACTCAATAAAACCTTTTTTTATTGCAGCACGTAAGCCGTTTACATTGTAAGAAATGATGCGCATTGTATTTTTTATAAATGTAATGACTATAAAATATTTATTCCAATATCGGTCTGAGCCACTTTTCCATTTCGACTGTACTCATTTTTTTACGGGCTGTATAATCTTCAAACTGGTCTTTTTCTATTTTGCCAACACCAAAATATTTACTTTCCAGATGTGCAAAATACCAACCGCATACCGATGATGCAGGAAACATTGCAAGTGATTCTGTTAAGTAAATACCTGTGGCTTCTTCTCCGCCAAGCAATTTAAATAATTTGTATTTTTCTGTATGGTCAGGGCAAGCCGGATAACCCGGAGCAGGCCGAATGCCGCTATATTCTTCTTTTATTAATTGCTCGTTGGTAAGCTGTTCATCTTTTTCATAACCCCAATATTCTGTTCTGGTTTTTTTATGTAATAGTTCTGCAAAAGCTTCAGCAAAACGATCTGCAAGTGCCTGTAACATTATTTTACTATAATCATCCTGTGCTTCTTCAAATTTTTTAATGTGAGGTTCAATTCCTTCTATTGTTACGGAGAAGGCACCCATAAAATCAGATTCGCTTGCTGGGCTTATAAAATCTGCCAAGGATAAATTTGGTTGGCCTTCTGCTTTTTTTATCTGTTGTCTTAAAAATTCAAGATTGATGTCTTTATTAATAGTAACTGTGTCAGGCGCGGATTTGAATGCTTCCCAGAAGCCAATTACCCCTTTTGCATTCAACCATTTTTCGTCAATAATTTGTTTAAGTAAAACCTTAGCATCATTGTATAATTCTGTTGCCTGTTTACCAACAACCTCATCGGTTAATATTTGTGGAAACTTGCCGTGTAATTCCCATGCAATAAAAAACGGTTGCCAATCTATGTATGCTGCAACCTCTCCTAAATCATAAGTATTAAAAACTTTAGTGCCGGTAAATGTTGGTTGCGTGGGTTTGTAATTTGCCCATTCTATTTTTGCACCGTTGTTTTTTGCCACATCATATTTTTGAAATTGTTTGGCTGTTCTTCTGTTTGCAAAATCTGTTTTAAGGGTTTCGTATTCTTTTTTTATATTTTGTAAGAAGGCTGTTTTTGTTTCTTTATTTAGTAAACTGCTTGCCACTGTTACGCTTCGGCTGGCATCTAAAACATGCACTACGCCTTGCTGGTACTCAGGTGCAATTTTTACAGCAGTATGCATGCGGCTGGTAGTTGCGCCACCAATTAATAAAGGAATGTCCATTTTTAATCTGGTCATCTCTTTTCCGATATGCACCATTTCATCAAGCGAAGGTGTAATCAAACCACTCAACCCAATAATATCTACATTGTGTTTTTTAGCTTCCTGCAAAATTTTATCTGCAGAAACCATTACCCCTAAATCAATAATATCATAACCATTACAACCAAGTACTACTCCTACAATATTTTTACCGATATCATGAACATCACCTTTTACAGTTGCAAGTAAAATTTTAGCAGCCCCACTCGTTTCTTCATTTACAGTTCCAGCAGCTAAATGTGCATTTTTTCTATCTTCTTTTTCCTGCTCAATAAATGGTGTAAGAACAGCTACTGCTTTTTTCATTACCCTTGCACTTTTTACAACCTGCGGTAAAAACATTTTTCCTGCACCAAACAAATCGCCAACTATATTCATACCGTCCATCAATGGGCCCTCAATAACTTCAAGTGGACGGGAATAAGCAAGTCTTGCTTCCTCTGTATCTGCATCTATGTAATCAGTAATACCATTCACGAGGGAGTGCGCCAATCTTTTCTGTACACTTTCATCCCGCCATTTTTCATCTTTTATAATTTCTTTTCCTTTAGCTTTTACCGTTTCAGCAAAATTTATTAATGCTTCTGTTGCTTCGTTGTTGTCGTTGTTTTTATTGAGTAAAACATCTTCGCAAAGTTGTTTAAGTGTTGGTTCTATATCATCGTAAATAACCAGCTGCCCTGCATTTACAATTCCCATATCCATTCCTGCTTTAACGGCATGGTATAAAAAAACGCTGTGTATTGCTTCTCTCACATGGTCGTTACCTCTAAATGAAAAAGATACATTGCTTACACCGCCACTCACTTTTACCAATGGCATTAATTTTTTTATTTCTCTGGTTCCTTCTATAAAATCAACTGCATAATTGTTATGCTCTTCTATACCGGTTGCTACCGCAAAAATGTTTGGATCAAAAATTATTTCCTCAGGAGCAAAACCAACCTGCTCCGTTAATATTTTATAAGCTCTGTGGCAAATTTCCACCTTGCGTTCTTTGGTATCTGCCTGTCCTTTTTCATCGAAAGCCATCACAATAACGGAAGCGCCATAAGCCCTGCAAATATGTGCCTGTTCAATAAATTTTTCCTCTCCTTCTTTCATTGAAATGGAGTTGACAATGCATTTGCCCTGTACACATTTTAATCCTGCTTCTATAATTTCAAATTTGGAAGAATCAATCATGATTGGTATCCTTGCAATATCGGGCTCTGCTTGTACCAAATTTAAAAAAGTTGTCATTGCAGATATTCCTTCAAGCAATGCATCATCCATGTTGATGTCAATTATCTGTGCGCCACCTTCCACCTGTTGGCGTGCAACTGATAATGCTTCTTCGTACAAACCATCTTTTATGAGGCGTGCAAATTTTTTACTACCGGTTACATTAGTACGTTCACCAACGTTTATAAAGTTTGTTTCGGGACGAACAACAAGTGGTTCTAAACCACTGAGTCGTAAATATGGTTGTATTGTATTCATTATTTTAAATTGAACCACTAAGACTAAAAGAGACGAAGTAGCACCAAGTATTTTTTAAGTTTATTTCTAATTAAATATCTCCAAATTTTTTTAAAGAATCATTCTTTTGATTCCGTTTTTTATTAAAGGCACATGAAAATTAATGATGTAACCGGTAACTCAGCATTTGTGCTTCCCAGACTGGATGAGTTATTTCCTGAGTTTTTAATTCAACAATAACAGCATCACCAACTAGTAGGTCCAATCTTATCCTATCATCAATCTTTAATCCGTTATAATATAAAGGAACAGCTTTTTGTCTTTCGACTAAAATATTCCTATTTTTTAATTGATACTCAAAACATTTTTCGTAAACACTTTCTAATAATCCGGAACCCAAAATCACATGAATAGAATAAGCCACATCAACAATCTGCTTACCAATTTCTTCTTCAATGGGCGATAATGAATTATACATTTTATTAAATTTCTTTGTGAAACTTTTATTTCTTTATGCCTTAGTGGTTCTAACTTTCTTTGTTGTTCTAAAAATCTTCTACCACAGGTTGTACCCTTGGCTTAAAATGTTTCACCGCCTCCGCTATATGTTTTATATGTTCAGGTGTAGTTCCGCAACAACCACCAACAATATTCAACCAGCCTTCTTTTGCCCATTCTTCAATTATATGTGCCGTTTCATGGGGCTGTTCGTCGTATTCCCCAAATGCATTAGGCAAACCTGCATTTGGATAAGCAGAGGTAAAACAATTTGCAATGGCAGAAAGTTCTTCCACATGTGGGCGCATTTCCTCGGCACCCAAAGCACAGTTTAAACCAACACTTAATGGTGATGCATGCATTACCGAAATATAAAAAGCTTCCAAAGTTTGTCCGCTCAATGTTCTGCCTGATGCATCTGTAATTGTACCGGAAATCATTATTGGCAATTCCTTTTTGTGCGCCTTTCTAAAATAATTTTTTATGGCATAAATAGCAGCCTTGGCATTTAGCGTATCAAAAATAGTTTCTACTAAAATAATATCCACACCGCCATCAACTAATCCGCTAATCTGTTCGGTATAGGCGGCTGCAACTTCATCAAAAGTTACTGCACGAAAACCAGGATTATTTACATCCGGTGATAGTGATAATGTTTTATTAAGCGGTCCTATAGCACCTGCAACAAAGCGTGGCTTGGCAGGATTTAAAACTGTGTATTTATCTGCAGCATGCCGTGCACATTTGGCGGACGCTACGTTTAACTCATAAGCCAATGCCTGCATATCATAATCGGCCTGTGCAATTATTGTACTGCTAAAAGTGTTTGTTTCAATAATATCTGCACCGGCCTCCAAATACAATTCATGTATATTTTGTATAATTTGGGGCTGTGTGATACTCAGCAAATCATTATTGCCTTTTACGTCTGTATGCCAGTCTTTAAAACGCTCTCCTCTATAATCTTCTTCTTCTAACTTGTGACGCTGTATCATGGTACCCATGGCGCCATCAATGATGAGAATACGTTCTTTTAATATTTCTTTAATATCCATAATTATCTAATTATTACAACATATAAAAGTGTTGTGAAATAATAATATAACTGATAAGAAACGATTTGCAGATCCGCAGGTTGAGAAGAATTACAGGAAATGTTACTCGTTTATTAGTTCAGTTGTTGTAAAATGTAAGGAGGTGAACAATAAACAAATCCTGCCCATTACTTTGTAAAAGTACATTAACTGCCTAATACATCAAAATAGGAATTTATACAATCCGAAAAAAGTAAATTACAAAGAATGGTGAGGTTTTAAAAATTTGTCTGGAGTAAGGACTTTAAAAATGTAGCTTTTGTTCTGCAATCTTGAAACATATTGTAAGTTCATAAACCATCCACAACTAAGATTGTGAAATATAATGCTCCACTGCAATTCTATTGGCAATGCTTTTTGCCAATGTCATTTCATCTGCATACTCCAGCTCTCCTCCAAACGCAATACCTCTGGCAATGGTAGTAATTTTTACTTTTACCTCTTTCAGTTTTCTGCCAATATAGTAGATTGTTGTATCGCCCTGTATATTGGGATTGAGTGCAAAAATAACTTCTTCGATTTCTTCATTTGTAATTCTTTCAACTAACGCATCTATGGTTAATTGCTCAGGCCCAATACCATCCAGCGGAGAAATTATTCCACCAAGCACATGGAATAAGCCATTAAACTGTTGGGTGCTTTCAATAGCAATTACATCTCTAATATTTTCTACTACACACAATAATTGTTGTTGGCGCATTGGGTTAATGCAGATGTTACAAACAACGGTATCAGACACATTAAAACAACGGCTGCAAAATTTTATTTCGCTGCGCATTTTGCTTAAAGCCTCGCTAAATTGCTCTACTTCGTTCTGTTCTTTTTTTAAAAGATGCAAAACCAAACGAAGGGCTGTTTTTTTACCAATGCCCGGTAGTTTGGCAAATTCATTCACCGCATTTTCTAAAAGTTGAGAGGAAAACTGCATAGCTGCAAAAATAATTTATTGTAAAAATAATACTATTAAGATTGTTACAAATTTATCTCCCGTTCATTGTCCCAATCTGCACGTACAGATAATTTTTGAGGTAATGCCACAACAATTTCGGGCTGCATTTTTTTAGAATAATTTCCGGGTGTCCACTTACCGTTTTTATCTTTATCGTATAAAATTCGTACAGTATATTCTCCGGGAGGAAACATAGAATTTGTATAGGTAGATGAAACAATTGGGTACGAATATTTTACATTTTCACCTAATACAAATTGTATTACCGGGTTTTTTGTGAGATCAAGATCATTGAAACGAAGCGTAAGTTTTCCATATTCTTCAGCCCGCTTAGTAGTGAACCTAACGGTATCACTTTTAGTAAGTTTTGTACCTGCAGAATCTTGGGCTGCTTCTTTATCAATTATTAAAACAAGTGGTTCATCAGCTTTCCAGTTAACATCAATAATAATCTTTTTTGCTGTGCTGTCTGTTGAATAACGTAAGGGTTTAATTTTTTTAAAAAGCGTATCTGTTAGGTAAATTTTTGTAGTGTCAAAACTTTTAAGAGGATTATTAAAGCTGATTTCCAGCGGCTCTAACAAATCTTTTGGACCCTGTATATTATTACTGGCCCTCAGTTTTTTATCCAATACCGGCTTCGTAGCGTTACCGGTTTTATTGTCTTTAGGCAGTTGCTCCGCGTATGCCATTAATGTAATATTATCCTTCTTTAATGTGGAAACTTCTTCATCAGAAAATGCAAATATTTCTGAAAGCGAATTGTAAGTTTTGCCGCCATCTCCATCTTTTAAAGCATAAATCTTAAAAGTTGCAGCGGGCAAATTTGCAAAATTAAATGTGCCGTCGCTGTTTACTTTTGCTATGTAATTGGGTTTTTTTTGTTTTACGGTGCTGTCAACTGCGTTTCTGTAAAGCATTACAAGCATTGTACTGTCAGTTCCTCCCGTTTCCGCAAGTATTACTTTTCCATTAAGTGTTAAAGAGTCCAAGGAACTGCCTGTAGAAAAAACATAGGTAAGGTTTTTTAAGACGTTGTTTTCGTTGATGTCTCTAACTGCGTTTCCAAAATTAATATTATAAGTTGTATTAGGTAAAAGTGTATCTCTAAATTTTAATGTAATGCTTCGGGGGCTTGCCACAATAGACGGATTTCTGTTTTGCAAAGGCGAAATAAGCAGATTCTGTTGTAAATCAATTAAATCTATATATTCATCAAACTCCAGAATAATTTTATTACCTTTTACATTAATGCTTCCAACGTTTGGTGTTGCTCTTATTAATTTTGGTGCAAGTGTATCTTTATTACCACCTGAAGGCATACCAATTTGTGCACAGCCTGAAGATATTACTCCGGAAATAATTATTAAATGAAAGATTAAAATGGAAAGTAGTATTGAGCGCAATTTCATTATTTTTGAAAACGTGTTTCAATCAAAATTAACCCGATATTGCTTAATAGCTTAATTAATATCCAAACAAAAAGTTATAACTGCATTTCCAATATTTTCTCAACAATAAAATTATGCGCATGAAATATTTTTTTATGATTGTGATGACTATTACACTGCAAAATTCATACGGGCAGGTGTATGAAAGCAAGATTGATTACAACAAAACATCTCAAGCAGCTATTGTAGGAGAATACAAATACTCCGAGGAGATTGTGGAAAAAACCCTGCGGGATAAATTGGAGCGGATGGGTTACAAGATTAAAAGTACAAAAGGCTTTTTGGTGGTTACTAATGCAGTTATAGGCAGTGTTAGCAGCAAGCCATTGGAATATGCTTTTAAGGTTGAAAGAAAAAGCAGGAAAGAAAAAGATATTACTTTATTATCTGCTATTGTTAACGAAAATGATGCGAATGCTACAGCAGATAACAGCGAAAAACTAAAAAGTTTTTTATCAGAGCTTATTCCTTCAATAGAAGCAACAAATGTAGATTTCATGGTAAATGAACAATTTGCTGCGGTTGTAAAATCTCAGAAGAAATTAAAAAACCTGCAGAATGACCAAAATTCTATGGAAAGAAAAGTTCGTAATCTGCAGGATGACCTTAAAAAAAATGCCAAAGACCAGGATGAGATGCAAAAAGAAATAACAAGACAGCAGGAAATATTAGATTCGCTAAAAGCAAAGAAAACAGATAAGTAAAGCAAAAGAGCCGGTAACCTTTTTCCGGCTCTTTTAAAAATCACATTCTTTAATGACAGCTACATATTTTTATCTAGCGTTTCATCCAAATCGTGCAATTCAATAGCAAGGTCATTGGTTTTTACAAAATTACACCAATGGCAATCTTCTTTACCGCAGCCGGTATAAAAATCTTTTGCCTGTATTTTATCCCAGGTATCTCCAATTTGTTCTCTTACTAAATTAGTGTCTTCAGGGGTAATTATAATTTTTTCTTTTCGGTATTCTTTCTTTTTATCTGGTTCTACAAAATCAAACTCTGTACTTATAACCTTCCAATCTTTCATGTTATAATTATCAATTAAAATTTTATAAAAAACAGCCTGTCGCCAATAGTTACCACCTTCAGGTTTTTTATCGTTCGGACCTTTTAAAGATGGCAAAGCTTTATCAATATCGCCGGTTTTATAATCTACTACATTTATATTTTTGCCATCAAATTCCAGTTTGTCCATCTTGCCTTTTAGCGGAACGCCATCAACAACCACACCTTTTATATTTCTTTCTATGGCTACAACTTTTGTCCAGCTGTTGATGTATTTGTTGTAATAGTTGGCGAGCACGTCTTCACCATATTCCATGCGCCTTGCGAAAGATTCTTTCGTAAAGTTTTCTCTGTGCCTGCGCATATACCATTCAAAATCTGCAAGCATATCTGCTTTGCTGCCAAATCTTTCCTGCCCTCCATCCTGCATTTTCTTAAACAGCTTTTCGATTGCATAATGCACCGCACTGCCAAATTCTGTAGCCTCATTTTTACCGGAAGGAATGCGAATAAGATTATTGTAATAAAACTGCAACGGGCATTTTAAATAATTGTTTAGTGCCGTAACATTCATAGAAAATTTACTCAATAAACCATCTATAAAATCATCTTCATCATGACTAATTTCTGGAGCCTGTGCGGTAAACTGCAGCAGATTAAATTCTGCCATCTCTTCCGCAGCTATAGTTACATTTTGTACAGGTAATTGATGCGTTTCCTGAATTTCTGCAATAAAAACAGAAGGCTCTAAACCCCTTGCCTCATTGCTAAATTTAGCATAAGAAATATACAAATGTTTTTCAGCCCGGGTAATTGCTACATAAAACAACCTTCGCAGTTCCTCTCCTTCCGCAGCATCTGTGGGAGCAGAACTGAACATCGTATCAGGAAATTTATATCCCCCCCCCGGCTTTCTTTTTTTCTCCCATGAAGATGCATTTACGCCTGCAAAAAATACATGTTGAAACTCCAGTCCTTTTGAGCCATGAGCGGTTAATAAATTTACTGCTTTTTCGTTGCCCGGTACTTCAATTAATGGAAGCGGCAAACCTTCCTTTTCCATTAAATCAATAATATCAATAAAGCCTTTTAAATCCAAATATGGATTGCGACCGGTTTCTTCTTTTACAAAATCAAACAGCGCAGTAAGCAGTTGCAAAAGTTTTAATTTTTGGGCATGTTGCATGATGTAAGGCAATACGGCTGCGTTGCGAATAATATTATCCAGCAACTGTTGCAGTGAAACATTTGCCACATCTCCCACCAAAGTTTCTATAATTGTGCTAACCGTTTTTAATTTTGAATTGATGCCTGTATCAAAAAGATCCCGTGCAGGTTGGTTCGATTTATCGTACAATAATTTTCTTATAGAAACGCTGTTGTCGCCATACTTTTTCGAACTCACTTCTACCGCAAGTTTTGCAACTTCTATTGGTGGTATTTTATAAAAATCATAATGTAAAATTTCAAAAAGTAATGCATCACCACCGTAAGAAATATCATGCTCAGCATTTAAATAACGCATGATGGTTAGGATTTTATTTATAAAAGTATCCTGCAAAATATTTACACTTCGTTTACTGTAAATAGGAATTTGTCTTAGCCGGCAATATTGTGCAATTGCTTCGCCATATTTGTTTTCTTTGTAAATAACGGCAATTTCTCCCGCCGGTATTCCATTTTGTAAAAGCTGATATATAGCGGCTGTAATGCCCGCCATCTCTTCTTTTACTGAGTTGTATTCAATAATTTCAGGCTGATTGGTAAGTAGTTTTTTTTCGGCATGTGCTGCAATTAAATCTTTGCTTAACCCTGGTATTTGTGTTACCAGCCTCTCAATATTTTTACTGATAAGTGTTCTTGAAATATCTAAAATTGGTTGTGTACTTCGGTAATTATTTGTGAGCACAACTGTTATTAAGTCTGCAGTATAATTGTTAGCAAACCCCAGCATATTTTCTACATTTGCTCCCTGAAAACGGTAAATACTTTGGTCATCATCGCCCACAACAAAAATATTTGGCACCTCCCAATAACCAACAAGTAATTGCACCAGTTTATTTTGTGTGCCGCTTGTATCTTGGTATTCATCTACCAACACATATTGAAAACGCTCCTGGTAATTTGCAAGAATATAAGGGTTTTCTTCAAAGGCTTTTATTACCCAGTTAATCATATCATCAAAATCGTAACGGTTGCGATCCCGCATTAACTGCCGGTAATTTTCAAATTCATTTACGGCTGCTCTCAGCTTTTCTTTTATTTCAATTTCCTCGTCAATATTATCCTGCCTTACATCACCTTTTTTAAATCCTTTGCTAGCACGCTTGGCAATATATTTATCCCTTAACGGCAGGTCAGCAATGTATTCATCTATCTTCTCGTTTATAAAATCGGCGGTCCATCCTTCCCTTTTCATTGTAGAAAATAAACTGCGCAAATTGTTTATTTCAAAATAAACATCGCCTCTGTATCTTTTTAACGGATGGGTTTTTGGAAAATTATCTATGAGTGTTTTGAAGAGCTGGATATTCTCAAGTTCAGAAATAGCATCAAGCGAATTTTTTTCGAAAAGCGATAAATTATCCTGTATAACATCGTTGCAAAAAGCATGAAAAGTATAGATGTTTACTTTGTATGCATCAGCGCCAATAAACTGCTGCAATCTTCTGCGCATGGCAATGGCTCCTGCATCTGTATATGTAAGGCAGAGTATGTTTTCAGGGGCATTATCAGGTTCTAAAAGTATCTTGCCAATTCGTGCAGCAAGTATTTGTGTTTTGCCTGTTCCTGGCCCGGCAATTACCATTACGGGGCCTTGTGTTGTATCAACCGCAAGCTGTTGTTCTTTGTTTAATTTGCTGTACTCTTCTTTAAATTTGTACTGAAGCTGTTGGCGGTACCCCTGCATAAAATGTGATTTGTAAGTATAAAGTCTGCTGCTGAAAAGTAATAAAAAAGAAGCTATTAAAAATTAATTTTTTACAGAAACAGCAAATAAATAATGAGTAAAGTTTATAACCTGAGCACCCTTCAATTTATACCGTGTTCTATTGACAAAGCATGGGAGTTTTTTAGCAACCCGGCCAACCTTGCAGAAATAACTCCTGATAATTTAAATTTTAAAATACTGTCAAAAAATTTAGGTGCCATGTACCCGGGTCAGGTAATTGAATACAAAGTGCATCCGGTTTTGGGTATTCCTTTATATTGGATGACGGAGATTACGCATGTGCAACAGCATAAATATTTTGTTGATGAGCAGCGTTTTGGTCCTTATGAATTGTGGCACCACCAACATCATTTTAAAGAAGTACCCGGCGGGGTTGAAATGACAGATTATGTGCATTACAAATTACCGTTTTGGTTTCTGGGTGATATTGCCAATGCTCTTTTTGTAAAAAAACAATTAAAAGGAATTTTTGATTACAGGTTTAAGAAAGTGGTGGAAATGTATGGAGAAAAATAAGTCAATAATCATCTTACCAATAAAAACGATCCTTTCTTATTTAAAGTTTCTCCTTTTTCGCAGGTCGCATCCAACACATAAACATAACCACCGGAAACCTGGTCAATGCCTTTGTATTTGCCATCCCATCCATTACTGCGCGTGTTGGGTAATGCATTTTTAATTTCATAAACAGGTTCTCCAAACCTGTTAAAAATAACGAACCGGTTTATCATTTTTATCCCAACTGTTTGAGGATAATAATATTTTTTTATTGAAATGTTATTGGGTGCAAATGCGCTTGCCATGAACAAGTTGGCATATTCGCATGTGATGGAGATTTTTACGGTGTCTTTTGCAATACACTTATTTGTGGAAGTAACTGTAACAATAAAAGATCTCGTGCTGTCAGCAAATCCGCTTGGCTGGGGGCAGTTACTACAATCTAACTTATTGGAAGGGGACCACAGATAACTGGTTACATCACTGCTGTAAACCGGAGAAATTGTAAATGGACTGTTGTATGCTAAAAGTCTATCAGGACCTGAATTTACAGAAGGCAGAGGGTAAGCACGGATTTTTACAACTGCTTCACTACTGTAGCATCCTGCGCTGTCCGTAAGCGTTACCAAATAGCTGGTATCTGCATTTACTGTTACTACCGGATTATATATGGTGGAGTTGCTAAGTCCAAAACTGGGGGACCATACAATTTTTTTATTAGAAGGACTTACCGATAATGTTTCTTTATTATTTATACATGTGGCAACTAAATTTGGCGTTACAACCG
>JANLVW010000051.1:0-1962 GCA_031364205.1 Ferruginibacter sp. | reverse complement strand
ATTTTTTTGGTCTAGTGAAACTTCACAAAACCTGTCAATTTTTATTTGGGCAAAAGAAGATGAAGCAAAAAACAATACGTGGATTATTGTAAATAAAAGTGTTTTTTTCATTGTTTAATGTGATTAAAATAATAGATATTTAAAGTGCTATGTTCTTTTAAAAAAAAATTAGTTACGCTTTATTATTATGCAATTACGCTTCATCCCATCCAAAATTACCATCTGCGATAAGTCTTTGTGTAAGTTGAAAAGTAGTATTCCGCCCGAAACCACAACCCCGCTTTTGATAAAGTTAAATATTTACAACCAATGTTTGGCGATGTTGGTCAAGTTCATACAAGCTTTTAAAACAGATATTTGGTGTTGTAAAAAACGAATTATTATTCGACAGAAATTTTTATAAATAATTAGACTGATTTATTTGGTTTTCTGCACTGTTCGTGTTAGCGGCTGGCATATTTATCTGTCGGGATAAAGTTCTTTTATGTGCTTAATGTGGTTTGCTATCATTTTTTTAAGAACGTCTTTGTCAATTTCAGCAAGTGTCTTGATATGAACACACCCTTTGTCCGACTTATATTTACCGAATTTTTGCAGCAGAGTTTCTCTGTCGTCAAAATTTCCTGATAAATAGATTGCAATTGAAGATGCTCTTGGCGAAAATGCAATATTTGGACTATCGCCTTCTCGTCCACTTTCGTATTTGTAATGATGACTTCCAAAACCAACAATACTTGGGCCCCACATTTTTGGTTCAAGTCCTGTTTGCTTTTTTATAAGTTGAGTAAGGCTAAAACTGTCCTTTCGCATCGTTTCATCTTTTATGACACTAATGTAGTCGTCAATACTAATGGAAGTTTGTGTGGTTTTATTTTTTTCCATTGTGTTTTTAGTTTAGTCTTTTTTGAACACCGAAAGAAAAAGAGTCGGCTTAGATTTTGTTTCAAAATCAGATGGATAACTGTCGCCTTTAAGATTATAGCAAATAGTCAGGTTTTCATTGACAAGTTTATAAATTGCAGTAAAATGCTTGCCCGTATTGACACCTTCTTTTCCGTAAATATCCATTTGTCCATTCTTATATATCAATGTTCCTTTGTCCACACTCTCGGCACTAAATGTATAAATACTGTCGATGATAATTAGTTTCTGTTTTTGGAAAACAATTGCTGGTAAATCCTTTCCACCAATTTCTTGCTTTGTTGGTGTCCAACTACCATTAAGAATACTTGAACTAAGTGAGGTCTTTTTTGTCGTTGCAAAACCAAAGGTTAAGCATATGAATGTCAAGATAAATAACTGTCGCATATTGTTATATTTTTTGTCAAAGTTGATTTTTATTGTCTTCTGTTTGAGTTTACAGGGTCGTCAGGCGGAATGCTTGCCGCTAACGGGAGTTTGTGAAAAAACTCATGAGTTGCTTACCAAATATACACAGTAAGTAAATACGTGTAATCCAGTATGTTTTTTGCTGAAGATAGGCATGCAATTTATAACAGGCAATAGCCGCCATCAAACTTATTTCAGTACGCTCGAAGATCAGGTGAGTACAGATAATGCCGTCAGGCTTATGGATGCATTTGTAGATAAACTTGATCTACAGAAATTGGGTTTTAAGACCACCGTACACAAAAGCGAAGGGCGTCCGCCGTATGCGCCGGGCTTACTTTTAAAATTGTATTTGTATGGCTATCTTAATAAAATACGCAGCAGCCGAAAATTAGAAAAAGAATGCACAAGGAATATAGAACTGCAATGGCTCCTACAAAATCTTACACCCAATTACCATACGATAGCGGACTTCAGAAAGATGCATGCAGCGCCGCTGCAAGCCATGTTTAGGTTGTATGTACAGTTTATGGCTGATGCAGGCTTGCTAGGTAAAACAACCATTGCAGTTGATGGCAGTAAGTTTAAAGCAGTAAACAGCAAGAAGAATAATTACAGCCAAAAAAAGATAGA
>JANLVW010000518.1:0-1130 GCA_031364205.1 Ferruginibacter sp. | reverse complement strand
TTGAACGGTAAAATCCTGATAGTTCCGCACTCCATCCTTTTTTAAATGTAAATTGGTTGTTTAGGTTTGACGAAAAACCTGTACCCGATGTGTTTAATATAAAACCATATAACTGTGAGTTCACTTTATTGTAATTTAATTCTGCATAAGTCATCATAGTCCACCATTTTGCAGGCTTTAATGCTGCGTTTAGAGAAAAGGAAACGTCATCAATACTGCCATAGTTATTTTGTTTCACAATTGTTGCATAACCTGATTGCTCAAAATATTCGTTGAACATATCTTTACTATGCGTATAATTGAGATTTGAGGTTAAAAACTTATTGTAAGTGTGAGAAAGTTCAAAAACATTGGCATACATCGGTTTTAAAAATGGATTGCCTGCTTCGTAAGTATATTTATCTATAAAGAAAATAAATGGGTTCAGGCTTTCATAATCAGGACGGGAAATTCTTCTGCCGTAAGAAAAACCAAACTGGTTTCTATCATTTAGTTTGTAACCTGCAAACATAGTTGGGAAAAGTCCTGTGTAACTTTTATTAAATGCTGAATCAGGTTTAACAGGATTACCGAACTGGGTACCCTTATAATTTGTATTTTCGAAACGCAGACCTGTTTGCAAACTCCATTTTTTAAATTCTTTGGTAAAATTTAAATAAGCTGCATTTATGTTTTCCTTATATTTAAATCGGTTTGTCTTATCATTATCAATTACTGTTGCCCTATCAACAACATTAAAATAGTCTGCAACATTATCTGTATTTACAAAGCTGGTTTTAATTCCGGTCTCCAGTTTTAAACCTGATTTGAATGGATGAACGTAATCAATTTTTGCACTGTAAACATTTATAATAGCAGGCAATGTTGAAATAAGTTTTTCAGAAGATTGTTTAACCCATGACGGTGTATAATTTTCTGACTGAAAATTTTGATCATGTAAACTTTTATATTGTAATGCATCCACATCTACAGTAAGTTCAGTCACTGTACTGTCAAATACATGCCGTAAATTTAAATTGATACTTGTGTTTTTCCATTTCTCTTCATCTGTGGCGTTAGAGTTTAAAATTGAATTTGTAATTGCATTAGCATTTTTTAAGTAACTTATGTTTTTACTATTCTGGGTTGAT
>JANLVW010000485.1:0-5498 GCA_031364205.1 Ferruginibacter sp. | reverse complement strand
TCATGGAAATTCCTTTTAATTTTGGCGGACCTGCAGGTCAGGCTTAATAAAGTTTATACAATTATTTTAAAAAGTAACTTTTTAAATGAGCTACTTTTTTTATTTATTTGTTAGAGAGTTTATCTTTTTATAGTAAACCTTCATCTGCAAAACTGTAATGCCCCTCATCGCTAACAATAATGTGATCCAGTATTTTAATATCAAAATACGAAGCTGCCTGTTTTATTTTTTGGGTCAATTCCTGATCAGCACGACTTGGGCTAAGGTTTCCTGATGGATGGTTATGACTTAATACAAGGCTTGTAGCGCCTTCTTCAAGTGCTTGTTTAAGAATGGAACGTGGATCTGCAACAGTACCGGTAATACCTCCCTTGCTTATAATTTTAAAATTTTTTATTTTGTTAGCCTGATTTAAAAATAACACTGCAAAAACTTCATTGCTATTGTCTTTTAAAATGCTTCTTAAATAATTTGCTATTTCTTTACTGCTGCTAATTTTGGTTCGTTGCAAAACATTACCTCCACTTCTTCTTCTGCCTAACTCCAAAGCTGCAGTTATTGCGATGGCCTTGGCAATACCGATCCCCTTTATTTTTTGAAAGTCTTTTATGGAGAGTTTTCCAAGTTCATCTAGATTATCATAACCTAATTTTAAAATATCTTTTGCTAGCCCTACAGCAGATTTTTCTTTATTTCCATTATTGATAATTATGGCAAGCAACTCTGCATTACTTAATATTTCAGCACCGTGCCGAGCCATTTTTTCTCGGGGACGATCATCCTCTGCCCAGTTTTTTATAGAAGTTTTAATGTTTTCAGAATTTTCCATGTGTGTTACTCATTATTGATGCAAACTAAATGTATTTTCGCACAAAATTTACCTACCTATATACCAACATATGCAGTCTAACGTAAAAATATTTTCAGGAACCGGTTCACAATATCTTGCAGAAAAAATTGCAAAAAAGTTTGGGGAGCCATTAGGTAAAGTAAATGTTCAACGATTTAGCGATGGGGAAATTGGAGTTGAATTTCAAGAAAGTATAAGAGGCAGGTCTGTTTTTTTAATCCAAAGTACCTATGCACCTTCAGATAATTTGATGGAATTGTTGTTAATGATTGATGCAGCCAAAAGAGCATCCGCATATAAAGTAATTGCAGTAATGCCTTATTATGGTTTTGCAAGACAGGATAGAAAAGACAGGCCGAGAGTTGCGATAGGATCGAAACTTGTTGCGAATATGCTTACTGCCGCCGGTGCAGACAGAGTAGTAACAATGGATTTACATGCCCCGCAAATACAGGGGTATTTTGATATACCTGTAGACCATCTTGATTCATCAGCTATTTTTATACCGTATATAGAAAATCTAAACCTTAAGAATTTAACTTTTGCCGCTCCGGATGTAGGAAGTGCAAATAGAATCAGAGAAATATCCACATTTTTTGAATGTGAGATGGTTATCTGTGATAAACACAGAAAACGTGCAAATGAAATAGCGAGTATGGTTGTTATTGGTGACGTAACGGACAGAGATATTGTTTTGATTGACGATATTTGCGATACAGGTGGTACACTTGCGAAGAGTGCAGGTTTAATGAAAGAAAAAGGTGCTAGAAGCGTGAGAGCTTTGTGCACACACCCGGTATTAAGCGGAAATGCTTACGAAAACATACAGAACAGTGCCCTCGAAGAATTAGTAGTTTGCGATACAATACCGGTACGGGGAATATGCGATAAAATAAAAATACTTTCTGTAGATGAGCTTTTTGCAGTGGCTTTGCGAAATGCCTATGAAAATAAAAGTATAAACAGTTTATTTATTAGGGGAAGATTAAGAGAAAAATAAAACACTTTGATAAAAAATAATCAGCAAATGGGTTTATACGGGGAAAAATGGAAAAATGTAAATTTTTCATTTGAGCATACCAATGAATATAAACTTGAAATATCAAACTTTGGTAGAATGCGTTCTTTTAATAAATTATCTAAGGGTAATATTTTAAACGGATCAATAACTGAAGGTTATAAAATAATTAGACTAAAGTTTTTCCAGACTTCAGACCCATCAACTTTAAAGAAAGCGCAAATTTTGCAAAAGAAAATTGCAAATAGTATAAAAAAAATTAAGCTGTTAAAACAAAACGGAGAATCAATTTCAATTGTAAAACAATCAGAACAAGATTTACAAAAAATAAAAACTGTTTATTCAAAAAATCTGGCACAAAATACCAAGGATCGGACTATTCATTATCATTCCCTCACTCATCGGCTTGTTGCAGAATATTTTCTAACTACACGATCTTCAAAAAAAACAATTGTTGCACATTTAGATTTTGACAAACTAAACAACGATGTAAAGAATCTTAAGTGGATGACGCCTGAAGAAAATTATGCCCATCAGCAAAAAAGTCCATATGTAATTGAGGAAAGAGAACGACGACTTGCTTATGGACCAACCATTTCAAAAAACATTAAACTAACGGTAACAAAGGTTATGTTGCTAAAAAAAATGCTGAATGAAGGCAGAAAAACTGTGACCCATTTAGCCAAACAGTTTAAAGTAAGTGATATGCAAATAATTAGGATAAGAAGAGGAGAAAACTGGAGTTTTGTGCCTGCGGCAGAATAATTATTGTATTATGTAAGTAGAAATTAAAGGTGTTTAATGTAGCTTAAAATCCATATTTTTGCACCTCATAAAAAATAAAATAATGAAAACAATTACAATCGAAGGACAACTGAGGACCGAAAGCGGAAAAAAAGCCACCCGCCAACTTCGCTCTCAGCAACTTGTGCCAGCTGTAATTTACGGTGGTAAAACTGAAGTAAATTTTTCAGCTCCTGCAACTGCTTTCAAAAGCATCGTTTACACATCGGAATTTATGTTTGCCAACATTACAGTTGACGGAAATTCTTACAACTGTATTTTAAAAGATTTACAGTTTGATAAGGTTACAGATGTACTTATACATCTTGATTTTCTTGAGTTGGTAGAAGATAAAAAAGTTATTGCAACTTTACCTTTAAAATACACAGGTACGCCACTTGGAGTAAAAGCAGGTGGTAAACTTGTTTTAAAAATAAAATCTGTAAAAGTAAAAACGCTTCCAAAATTTCTTAAAGAAAATATTGAGGTTGATATCAATAATCTTGAATTAAATGAAAATATTCGTGTTGAGAACATTAAAGCAGACAATATGGAAATTATGAATTCTCCAAGAATTCCTATTGCATCTGTAACGATGACACGTCAACTAAAACAAGAAGAAACAGCGGCAGCTAAAGCACCCGTAGGCAAAGCCGCTCCTGCAGCAGCTGCAAAAAAGTAAAAATGTTTTTATAGTATAAAAATGCCTTCGTAACGGAGGCATTTTTAATATAGACAACCGTTTAAACTTATTACATTTGCAGCCTTAACGCCAAACAGGGATTACCTTTTTAAGAAATGTGGTTTTTGTGGAAATAATGATATTGTATTCAAATATTAAATACTAAAATTAATTATAATGGGAATTGATAAGAATACGCTTATAGGTTTTGGGCTAATCGGTGCTTTGCTTGTAGTAATGCTGCTGTTAAATAATAACAGTAAGGCTACTTATGAACTTGAGCAAAAAAGAATAAACGATTCCATTGCGGCATTAAAACCTAAAGTTGATTCAAATGCAGTAAAATTAGATCTGCAAAAAACAGACTCCATAATAATAGCAAAACAAACACAAGGATTTGTTCAGGATACACTAAAGGCTGCAATGGTTTCTTTAGAAAATGATGTAATGAAAGTTACTTTTAATACAAGAGGGGCACAACCTGCGAGAGTAGAACTAAAGAAATATAAGAAGTTTGACAGTACACAGGTTTTACTCCAAAGCGGCAATTTTAATAAATTATCCTATAATATAAATTCAGGTTCAAACACTACAGCCCAAACAGAAAATATAAATTTTATTGTTCAGCCCGTAGTCGTAAATGCAGATAAAAGCCAGACTATTTCTTTTAAAACAGGAGATTCTACCGGAGGAAAAGAAATTGTACACCAATATACAATTAGGGAGGGTGAGTACATGATGGACTTTAATATTTTGACAAAGGGGGAAAATTTATTTACAGGTAATGTGATTAATCTGCTATGGCAAACAGAAGCATCGCAGGTTGAAAAGGATCATAAATATGAACTTACGCAATCTCAAATTGGATACTCAGAACAGAATAATTATGATTTTGAACATGTTGCAAAAGAGGGTACAAAAACTTTCTCCCAACCCTTAAGTTTTATTGGGGCAAAACAACAGTTTTTTATTGCAGCAATCTCAGCCAAAGAAAAGTTTGAATCTGGTTTAGTATCCTGGAAAATACCAACTGACAGCAATTCCTATATATTTAGATCTACAGCTAATTTAAAATTACCTGTAAAAGCCGGTAATACCAGCAATACAGCGCTTCAGTTTTATTACGGTCCAAGTGATTATAATATTTTAAAAAGATACAATAACAAAATGGAAAACATGGTGCCGTATGGTTCCGGTATTTTTTCTTTTGTAAAATATATTAACCGTTATTTTTTATTGCCCGTATTTGATTTTTTGCAAAAGAATATTGCAAGTATGGGTATTGTTATTCTGCTGTTAACCTTGCTTATAAGGTTAATTACTTCCCCTATACTTTACAAAAGCTATTTAAGTGGGGCAAAAATGAAAGTTTTAAAGCCTGAGGTAGATGCATTAAAGGCAAAATTTACCGATAAAACCGGTCAGTTGGATCAACAGGCATTTAGTATGGAGCAGATGAAGTTGTGGAAGACTGCAGGTGTAAGCCCCCTAGGCGGCTGTCTGCCGGCGGTGTTACAAATCCCTATATTTATGTCACTTTATTATTTTTTTCAAAGTAATATAGACTTACGAGGTAAGAGTTTTTTATGGTCAAATGATCTTGCTTCATACGATTCAATTTTAAAGCTACCTTTTGCTGTGCCTTTTTATGGAGATCATGTAAGCTTATTTACATTAACTGCAGTTATTACAAGCATGCTCATTTCAATTTATAGCATGAGCAATATGCAGGATAACAATAACCCTGTTATGAAGTATATGCCTTACATATTTCCTGTTTTACTGTTGGGCGTATTCAATAACTTGCCATCTGCACTTACTTGGTACTACACAATTTCCAACAGTATTACCTTGATTTTACAAATTGTTATACAGAAGTATGTAATTAATCATGAAAAGATTTTGGTACAAATAAATGAGAATAGAAAAAAACCGGTCAAAAAATCTAAGATTGCAGAAAAAGTTGAAGCTATGCAAGAAAGCCAGCGCAAACTTCAGGAATTGAAAAACAAGACTAGTAAAAACTAATAACCGTTAAAAATATGTTACTAAGCTGTACTTTTTAAAGGTGCAGCTTTTTCAATTAAGCATATTTTGTGGTTTCGGCATACATTTTATTACCTTAGATTAAATATTAATAATGATGAAAATCTTTACTTTATTTG
>JANLVW010000473.1:0-7302 GCA_031364205.1 Ferruginibacter sp. | reverse complement strand
AAAGTTTGGAGCGAAAAACCAAAGGTTAGATCCTGAAACTGAAAATGAAACAGCACCAATTGGCAATCTACTTAGCAATCTTTGTGGCAAACTATACGAAAGCGAAGCTTCTCTAATTCTTATGTTTGTTGCATCATAAATGCCAGCTTCATCGGCAGCACCACCTGCAACAGAATTATCGAAATATGCCTGAGTGGCACTAATTTGAATATTGTTGGGTGTTTTATCAGATAAAACTCCAGGTAAAATGTAAGGTAATGCTCTGTCAAATTCAGTATCTCTGGTAACACCTCTACCCAATAATACACTGGAAGTAGCAGAATACATTTTTCCACCTTTAGTATACTCCATTTGCACTCTAAGCGTAAAACTCTTATAACTTAAACTACCAATTCCCGTCACTTTATAATCCGGATTTGGGTCTCCTAGTATGCTGGTGTTATTTTCAGTAATATAATCCCCATTTGCACCAACAAATTTTTGGCCATTGTCCGCTTTTTTATAAGCGTAGCCTTTTATAACACCTAGTGGTTGTCCATTTATAGCAAAAGTTCCTAGATTTGTAAAGCCTGCAGTTCTAATTTCTCTTAGCTCAGCCGGTAGATCAGAAACTAAACTTTTGTTTTTAGAGAATAAACCATCTAGTTGTAATTTCCAATTTTTACTTCTTATTAAAGAATATCCAAGACCAAGTTCAACACCCCTGTTAGTCACAGTACCAGCGTTAATTGTTTTGACTGTGTAACCTGTAGAAGGATCTAAATCTTGATCCAACAACTGGTTTTTTGCTGTTCTCTTGTAAACAGTTAAATCTACATTTACTCTATTGTCAATAAATTTACCTTCTACACCTGCTTCGTATTCTCCAATTAATGCGGGTTTAAGATCCTTATTAGGTAATCTGTTACCAATAAAGTTTGTATTTATAGAAGTGCCGGCATTATCTACAAATACTTTTGTATTTACACCCAACCTAGGTCTTGTTCTGTACAGACCTGGAAACTCAGCACTCGTTGCATATGCAACTCGTAACTTTAAATAATTTATATTCTTACTATCTTTTAAAGCATCTATTACAGAGGTAGGAATTATAGATAAACTTACACTCGGATAAAATATTTTAGCATTTGCTTTTTCCACAGAATTTGAAGAATTTAATCTACCACCTAAACTTAGGTATAAGTATTCTTTATATCCTAAAACACCCTGTAAATAATAGCCAATATTTTCAAGCTCGGACTTGTAATCCAATGCAGTACCATCTTCACTATTTGGTGAATGATTTACAAAATTGCTATGGTTTAAAAGACCATACACTAACTGTGTAGTGCTTGTAATCCCTGTTTGTTTGAATTGATCATTTCTAATATTGACACCTGCATCTAAATTTAATTTTAGGTTAGAAGTAATATTTTTTAGATAGTTTACAAATAAATTTTGATCAAAAATTGTACTTCTTGCAATCGACGTGCGAAATATTCCTTCAGGAGTAGCTGATCCGCCCCTATTTTGTTCATAAACTTGTTCCTCATTATAATTATCGACCCCAATGCGATAACTTAAATTTAACCCTTTCATAAATTCATACTTGAGGGCTATGTTACCAAAAACTCTGTTAACATTATCTTCTGTAAATGAATTTACTAGTGTCCACCGTGGATTTTGGATACCGTTATTACTTCTATAGTAAACATGGGAATGATCTAAGGGATTTTCAAATGGAAGACCCTGCAGATCAACAGAAGTAGGTGTATATAGAACATCTCCAAATACAGAAGCGTGAGAGGCACTGCTACCAAAACTTGTGCTTGTTGGAGGAGATTTTACGCCAGTTTGAACATAACTCATTGAACCGGACACTACAAAATTATTAGCCAATTTTGAACTTCCACCTATTCCAAAATTTGTCTTTTTTAGGCCATTCCCAACTGTAAAGCCAATGTCATCTACATAGCTAAAACTTGCATTGTAACTTGATGCACCTGAGCTACCACCGATGTTTAGTGAAGTTGATGCTACATTGCCTTTTCTAAAAAAATCTTTTACGTTATTTTTATACTGTCTGTATTCATATTTGGCACCTTTAAATTCCGGAAAAGCCGCATTTAGAGCAGCCCTTCCATATGGATGATTTACTAAAACCGGAGGGTCTGAAAATGGGCCACCCCAGTTACTAAAAAAAGTAACCCCATTGCTTAAATCGAATCCACCGCCATATTTGGTATTGTATTCCGGTAAATTTGCAACGGTAGTTTGAAAATATGATTGCGAAACCGTTATTTCTGTCTTCTTTGCTGATCTAACTCCACCGCCATTCTTTGTTGTAATTAATATAACACCATTACGACCTGCATCACCATATAAGGTAGTAGCACTTAAGCCTTTTAAAATACTTACATTTTCTACATTATTAGGATCTAAATCTAAAAACCTGCTGGAAGTTTGATTACCATAAGTAAATCCAGCATTAGCGTTCGTACTTCCACCGAATGGAACACCATCGACAATAAAGAGAGGGGTTGCATCCCCTGTAATAGTTCCAACAGCTCTAACGATGATATTTGTACCACTGCCGGATAGGCCACTACTATTTGTTATAGTTACACCTGCGGCCTTTCCTGTTAAAACCCTTCCTATATCTCCTTCGGGTCTAGATTCTATATCTTTTTTTGATACGGTAGACACAGCATAACCTAGTGCTTTTTTCTCTCTTTTAACACCGAAAGCAGTAACTACAACTTCATTAAGACTTTTATCGTCAGCAGTTAAGTTAATGAGTGTGTTTGAATTACCTTTAACATTAAGAGAATTAAATCCAACGTAAGAGACTTCTAAAGTACTGCCTTCTTTTGCAGCAACTTCAAAAGTTCCATCAGCCTTAGTGATAGCAAATGTTTTTTGACCTTTTACCTTAATTGTGGCTCCCACTATCGGAGATCCATCTTTTGCATCTGTCACTTTACCTTTTACTTGGGCTTGAGTAACTAACGAAAACAGACTGACGCATAGAATCGCCAGAATAACTTTAATTTTTAGCATATTAATTTAGTTTAGGTGTATCTTGACGAATATAGTTAAAAAAAATAACATTTTATTAGTATAAATTTTATAAGTTTTGTTTAAAGAGTTTTTTAGAATTTTAATTGTGATTAGAGGAAATAAATTTAAAAACCGTCAACACAGATTTATCTTTGTTCAATCAGCATTCTTCCAAACATATTAAATACTCCAATAGAATATATTACCGGAATTTCGGCACAGCGAGGCGAAATGTTACGCAAAGAACTGAACGTGCATACTTACAACGATCTGTTGAATCATTTTCCCTTTAGGCATGTAGATAAAACGCAGGTAGATACAATTGCATCTTTAACTATGCAAGATGAATACGCATATGTTGCAGGTATTTTATTGAGTCTTGATATCATCGGCGAAGGCAGAGGCAAAAGGCTTGTTGCAAAATTGAAAGACAATTCTGGTTTGATAGAATTAGTGTGGTTTCAGGGAATTAACTACGTACAAAAAGCTATATACGTTGGTCAGCAATATTTGTTTTTTGGCAAACTTGGTTTCTTTATGGGCACACCACAAATTGCACATCCTGAAATTGAGAATTTCTCCCCACAAAAAATGGCTGGTAAGCCTAGCCTTGAACCCATTTATCCCAGCACAGAAAAACTAAAAGCAAGAGGTATTAACGGCAATAATTTTAGCAAGTTTACAGCTGAATTATTTACCCGTATCAGTGCTAAAGATTTGCCTGAAAGTCTTCCTCAAAATATTATTACACAGTATAAATTGATGCCCAGGTACGATGCTTACAGGCAAATACATTTTCCGTCATCAGAAAAAAATTATGAACTGGCCCTGCGCAGATTAAAATTTGATGAACTGTTTTTTGCGCAGTTAAGAATGAACCTGGTAAAGTTGCAACGGCACCGTTTTAGCAAGGGTAATATATTTGACAAAGTAGGAATTTTTTTTAATGATTTTTACAGTAATCATTTACCTTTTACATTAACCAATGCACAAAAAAGGGTATTGAAGGAAATACGAAAAGATACAGGTAGCGGCAGGCAAATGAACCGGCTTTTACAGGGAGATGTTGGCAGTGGAAAAACAATGGTAGCGTTACTTAGTATGCTCATTGCAGCAGACAATAGTTTTCAGAGTGTGTTAATGGCGCCAACCGAAATTTTGGCGCAACAGCATCTATTGAGTATTACAGAATATTTAAAAGATATGCCAGTTAATGTGCAGTTGCTTACAGGATCAGTTAAAACAAAAGCACGAAAAAAAATACTTGCAGATGCGGAAGATGGAACTTTAAATATTTTAATAGGAACACATGCCGTGATTGAAAATAAAGTGATATTTAAAAACTTGGGTTTTGCTGTGGTAGATGAGCAACATAAGTTCGGCGTTGCGCAACGGGCACAGCTTAGAGACAAGAATATTATTCCGCCGCATATTTTGGTAATGACGGCAACACCCATTCCACGGACATTGGCGCTTACTGCTTATGGCGATTTAGATTATAGCGTGATGGACGAACTACCACCAGGTAGAAAACCTATTTTAACAACACACAGAAACGAATCAGCAAGGCCGCAGATAATGAGTTTTATAAAAGAAGAGATTGATTTGGGCAGACAGGCATACATTGTTTATCCGTTAATTGAAGAGAGCAGTGCTATGGATTACGAAAACCTGATGAAGGGTTATGAAGAAGTAAAATCGTTTTTCCCCGAACCAAAGTTTTGGATAAGCATGGTGCATGGCAAACAGCCTCCTGAACAAAAGGAAGCAAACATGCAGCGTTTTGTAAAAGGCGACACCAATATTATGGTAAGTACAACAGTTATTGAAGTTGGTGTAAATGTGCCCAATGCCTCGGTAATGGTTATTGAAAGCGCTGAAAAATTTGGTCTTTCCCAATTGCACCAGTTGCGAGGCAGAGTAGGGCGTGGGGCTGATAAAAGTTATTGTGTTTTACTTACCGGCAACAAATTATCAAACGATGCCCGGGAAAGAATGAAAATAATGGTGGCTACAAACGATGGTTTTGCCATTGCAGAAAAAGACCTTGAGATAAGAGGGCCCGGTGAAATTGAAGGTACAAAGCAAAGTGGTGCATTAAACTTTATGTTAGCAAGCCTGGTCAATGATAAAGCTATGCTGGAAGTTGCTAAAATAACAGTAGAAAATTTATTAAACACAGATCCTGATATAATGTTGCAGGAGAATGAGCCGGTTAAAAATTTTCTTGTCTCGCAAAAAGGCAAAACCAAGTGGAGTAAAATAGCATAATATTTGTAAGGTTTAGTTAAACAGCGAACTCAATTTTAATTTTGAAATCACAATTTATATTTTCTACGTTTATTTAAGTAATTTGTATAAATAATTTACCTTGACCGCTACAGCAAAAGTTTTTTTATTCAGTACCTTTTTTATTCTCCTTTTTTTACAAAACAATAGGGTGTTGGCACAAATGGAATTTGTGCAAAACAAAGGTCAGTGGAATAATAAAGTAAATTATAGAGGAGATTTTGCTAATGGTTCATTCTTCCTCGAAAGTAAGGGCTTCACAGTTTTAATGCATAAAGCAGATGATGTAATTAAACTTTCAGAATATACGCACAATGGTTCTTCAGTAAAAAACAATTCCAAGCAAAGTACTCCTGACACTTTTACCCTCCATTCAGCAGTTTATAAAGTTACTTTTTTAGGTGCAAATACTGCTGCTGAACGTGTGCCCGATAAAATCTCCTTATCCTACAATAATTATTTTATTGGAAATGATCCTTCACAATGGGCAGGGAATTGCAAAATATATGGCGCAGTAACTTATAAAAACATTTATCCCAATATTGATTTAAGGTATTATAGCGATAAGGATCAGCTTAAATATGATTTTATCGTTAAGCCTGGGGGTAATCCTTCATCTATTGCCATGCGTTATGATGGTGCAAGTTCTCTTTCAGTAAAAGAAAAAGAACTTGTAATACAAACTTCTGTTGGTAATGTTAAGGAGTTAGCTCCTTATTCTTATCAAACAGGGTTAAAGAGCTCTTTAGGTATTAATGCAAAATATGTTATCAGAGATAATGTGGTAACTTTTAATGTAGATAAATATGACAACAAGGCAATACTTGTAATAGATCCTCAGATTATTTTTGCATCTCTTTCAGGTAGCACTTCAGACAATTGGGGCTACACGGCAACTCCAGGTCCTGACGGCACTTTTTATGCAGGAGGAATATCTTTTGCTTCGGGCTTTCCGGTATCAGCGGGTGCATTTCAAACGCAGTTTAACGGGGGTGTAACTGAAGGTGCTTTTGGTGGAGTGGATATAGCCATATTTAAATTTTCAGCAGATGGTAGCCAGAGAGTTTATGCTACTTATTTGGGTGGTAATGGAAACGAACAGCCGCATAGTATGATTACAGATGCAGCCGGCAATTTAATTATTGCAGGCAGAAGTAATTCTTCTAATTATCCGCTGCTTACAGGCATACCATCTACTGGCGCTAATTTTGATATTATTATTACAAAATTTAATGCTGCAGGAAGTGCTTTGATCGGATCCGTAAAAATTGGCGGTTCTAATGATGATGGCGTAAACATCAGACCTAAATATGTCGGTCCAATCGGCGCTGACAGACTTAGAAGAAATTATGGAGATGATGCTAGAAGCGAAGTTATTTTGGATGCTAATAATAATGTTTATCTGGCATCTTGTACACAGTCTTCAGACTTTCCGACTTTTCTTGCAGCACAACCAATTTTTGGTGGGAAACAAGATGGCGTTATTTTAAAACTAAGTCCAAATCTTTCAACTCTTTTATATTCAACTTATTTTGGTGGCACAGATGATGATGCATGTTTTGTTGCTTCCATAAATCCTCTAACACAAAATCTATACATTGGTGGTGCTACATCAAGTTCTAATTTACCCGGTAATACAACAGGTACAATCAATTCAACTTTTCAAGGAGATATAGATGGGTTTGTGACTATACTTCCACCATCGGGAGGTTCTTTTTTAAAAACAACTTATTTAGGCACAAGTGCTAAAGATCTTGTGTATGGACTAAAATTCGATAAGTTTGGATTTCCTTATGTAATGGGAACTACAACAGGTTCTTGGCCTGTTGTAAACGCCGCATTTCAAAATTCAGGATCTAAACAATTTATTTCAAAATTAAAGCCCGATCTATCGGACTATGTTTATTCGACGGTATTTGGAAAAAGCGGAACCGATCCAAGTATTTCTCCTATTGCTTTTTTGGTTGACCGTTG
>JANLVW010000404.1:0-2712 GCA_031364205.1 Ferruginibacter sp. | reverse complement strand
GTTGCCAGATGGGATTGGTATTGCTGCAAATGTGGAGGAAGATTTTTTAACCCAATGTGAACAAACGTCCATTTAAAAAAAGTGCGGGAGCTTACTTCACCTCTTCGTAATCAATATAATCATCTTTCGAAATTTGCTCGGTAGCTTTTGGTGCATGAGGTGGATAATTTTGTTGTCTTTGCTGTTCTGCCTGAGCCTGCTGTTGTTGTTGCATACGCTGCTGCATGTCAGTCATTTTACTTTTCATTTGA
This sequence comes from Ferruginibacter sp., assembly GCA_031364205.1. Lineage (GTDB taxonomy): Bacteria > Bacteroidota > Bacteroidia > Chitinophagales > Chitinophagaceae > Ferruginibacter. The sequence continues at coordinate 2,461 of JANLVW010000404.1, read as the reverse complement.
GTGCCTGCTTTATATAGCGGAATTATAAAGCTGAAAATGACTTTGTATAGGATATATATAACTACTAATTCGCCTACTAGTTTAAAAATGTTCATATGGTAAAGTTATTGCGCTCTTTAATATATTCTTGTTAAATTTTTTACAGGAGGTCCTATTCTATATTTTGGTAGATAAAAGTATCATTTGTATATTTGCCGTAGACAAAGAATCAGAAAAGAAGGGAACCGCTGGTTCCCTTCTTCTTTTATAAAACAATATGGCAACAGAAACTAATGCAGAAACGGTAAAAAGAATTTTATTAACCCTTCTTTTTGATGATATCTTTTTTGTTGATATGAAAGTTAAGCCCACAAATAATATAAAAATTTTTTTGGATGCCGATAGTGGACTTGGAATAGAAAAATGCATAAAAATTAATCGCAGACTTTATAAACAGGTAGAAGAAATGGGGTTTTATCCTGAAGGAGATTTTTCACTCGAAGTATCAAGTCCGGGTATAGATGAACCACTCAAAATGCTTCGCCAATATGTTAAAAACATTGGCAGATCAGTAGAGGTTACATTAAATGATGATACAATAAAAGAAGGTATACTGCTGGAGGCAAATGAAGAAGGTATTATAATTGAATTTACAGAAGGCAAAAACAAAAAAGCAGTAAATACAAAACTTCCTGTATTGTTTACTGATATTAAACAAACAGTTGTACAGATAAAATTTTAATAATAAAACCTCAATGCATGCGGGGCAATAAACAATAGCAGGCAAGGAATATGGCAAGTATCAATTTAATAGAATCCTTTCAGGAATTTAAAGAAGCAGAAAATATTGATCGTCCCACACTTATGAAAGTGATGGAAGATGTTTTTAAAACACTGATCCGTAAAAAATACGGCAGCGATGATAATTTCGATGTTATTGTAAACGATCAAAAGGGAGATTTGGAAATATTTCGGCGTCGTACTATTGTAGATGATGATGATCTTTACAATTCCCTTACCGAAATAGAACTTAAAAACGCAATTTTAATAGAGCCTGATTATACGGTAGGTGAAGAATTATATGAAGAAGTAGATATACAAAAAGAGTTTGGCCGTCGTGCTATTTTGGCAGGTAAGCAAACGCTGGCAGCACGCATTGGCGATTTAAAGAAAAATATTTTAATAAAAAAATACGAAGAACGAGTTGGCGAAATTGTGAGCGGCGAAGTACACCAGGTGTGGAAAAAAGAAGTCTTGATCTTAGATGAAGACGGCAACGAGATGTTGTTACCTAAATCTGAACAGATAAATGCTGATTATTTTAAAAAAGGGGAAACTGTACGTGCCGTTGTAAAAAAAGTTGAACTTAAAAACAGCCAGGCAATTATCATACTTTCCCGTACAAGCCCGGTCTTTCTTGAAAAACTTTTAGAAATTGAGGTGCCTGAAATATTTGACGGTCTGATTGTTGTTAAGAAGATTGTACGTGACCCGGGTGAACGTGCTAAAGTTGCTGTTGAAAGTTATGATGACCGCATTGATCCTGTCGGGGCTTGTGTTGGTATGAAGGGAAGCAGAATTCATGGAATTGTGAGAGAATTAAAAAATGAAAATATTGATGTTATAAACTGGACAGCCAACACACAATTGCTTATCCAACGCTCTTTAACTCCTGCAAAAATTACCAGCATAGATCTTGATAATGAAAAAATGCATGCGAAGGTTTATTTAAAGCCAGATCAGGTATCTCTTGCGATTGGCCGTCGTGGTGTAAATATTAAACTTGCATGCGAACTTACAGGTTATAATATTGATGTTTTCAGAGATAATGAGGAAGAAGATGACTTCGATATTGATTTGGAAGAATTCTCAGATGAAATTGAAGCATGGGTAATTGAAGCGCTTAAAAAAGTTGGTTGCGATACAGCCCGTTCGGTATTAAATCTTACAGATGAAGAACTTGAAAGAAGAACAGATCTTGAAAAAGAAACAATTGCTGACCTTAAAAAAATCTTGAAGGAGGAATTCGAAAAAGAATAAAACTGGAAGTATGAATTGAACAGAAATATAAACAATAGAAAATTTTGTTTCACCAAAAATAGTGAGACAACAAAAAGTAAGAATGTCAGAATTAAATACACCGAGGCTGATGGCAGCCGCCAAAGAGTTTAATATAGGTGCAAACACCTTAATAGACTTTCTTGTATCAAAAAGTTTAAGCGGTAGCGATGATCTAAAAGCTACATCAAAACTTTCAGATGAAATGTACCGTGTGCTACAAACCGAGTACCAGCAGGATAAATCAGCCAAAGAAAAAGCTGATAAAGTTGAGCTGATCAAATCAAATGTAGCAGATCCAAAGAAAAAAAGAGATGAGCAGGATCTTTCCTTTAAAAAGAAAGATGAAAAGCCAAAGGAAGTTCCTAAAGAAGAACCTAAAGAGGTTTTACCTCCGGCAATTGAAGAGAAAACGGAGAATATT
>JANLVW010000400.1:0-6719 GCA_031364205.1 Ferruginibacter sp. | reverse complement strand
CCCTGTGAAGAAATAACATAAAACATTCCATTTTTTTGGCTCGCAGTTATGTTATTAGTTGTTAAATAATTTTGGAGGTACGCACTTTCTGATGCTGATGCAATTGTGGTGGGAGCTACAGATTTACATCCTTCATCTTTTTTACAACCCGAAGATACCAATGCTATAAAAGCACTTACAAAAAACCATTTTTTCATTTGTTTTTATTTTATTATTTAATAGAAATATTAGTTGAAGGTAATGGCTGAATTTGTGCCATTTTTTTTTCTTTATATTTTATTTCTTTGTAAAACTGTTCATTCATCTCCCATTTAAAATGCATTCTTGTAAACGCATAAAAAAATATTGCTATAAAAACTGCAATCGTTACAACTACAAACGTTTCAGGAGAAGTCTTTGAAATCTTAGTATACCATTCAGGTAAAAAAAGATATACACACGCAATTAATAAAAGAATTGGAAGGCCAAACATACAGGCCATGGGCAAGCCTCTTAAAAGTTTGCTGATAAATGTACTGTGGAGTTCTCTGTTTTTATCCCAAAAAGCTATAAATCGGGTTTCATCATCGGTAAGCATTTTGCAAAAATAATTGAATTTAACCGTTTGCTTGGCTATATTCTTATTTACTTGTAGGTTTGTTAATTATATTTTTTAAAAGGAAAATAAAGCATTGATGAAAACGGAGCAACTGATAGTTCAATACCTGTACAGCAACAAAAAAGTAACATTACAAGATATAGGCGTATTTAATATTACATCTGAAATAATTATACCTGAAGACAGTGACAAGGATATTGTTTTACCCGCAGATACTATACAGTTTGTATATGATCCAAAAGCTCCTGTTGATGATGGTTTGGTTGCATTTATAATGGAGAGTACCCGTAAAATAAAACCACTTGCTTACTCCGATCTCGAATCTTTCATTATTTTAAACAAACAGTTTTTAAATATAGGTAAGCCATTGGTTTTTGAAGGAATGGGAACTTTGCAAAAAACGCAGGGTGGCGATTATGCGTTTACCCAGGCAGCAACATCGCATGTTACTACTGAGGAATTGCCTAAAATAATAACTGAAAAGTTGAAGGAAAAAATAAGTTTTGCTACCCCTCAAAAAGAAAAAAACGGAGCCGGAAATAAAAATATATTGTGGTTATTATTAGCACTGTTTATTGTATTTGGTACAGCTGCAGCAATATATTTCTTTAACAAAAACAAGGTTGATGAAAAGATTTTAGCCTCAACCGAAAATACAGTTACAGACACCTTACCTGTAGTAAAAAAGGATACTGTTTTAAGGCAAAATGCCTCAGTTCCTCCGGTAATCAATGCATTAAAAGATAGCAATACTTTTTTTGTAGTAATAAAAGAATATACAGATTTTGTAACTGCAGAAAAAAGTTTGAAACGATATTTAAGTTTTGGAAACAAAGTTGAGTTAACAACAAAAGATTCCGTGATTTATAAATTGCGTGTACCCTTTACAAAACCGCTTAACGATACTGTGAGAGTAAAGGATTCTTTATCCAAATTTTTTCAGTCAAAAGCTTATGTGGAATTACCATAGGTTTTAAATATTCTATTATTATAAAAGGGTATGAACGAAATTAATAAAATTGATTTCTAGCATACCTTAATGTTATAAGCAATGATAACTGAAATTTTTAAAAATAATTTAGCAGATTATTCAATACTTATTTTTTGACTTTCAATTATAACTAATGGAATTTATAGATTATTACCATGTTTTAGGTTTACAAAAAAATGCAAATGCAGACGAAATAAAAAAAGCATATCGCAAATTGGCGAAACAATTTCACCCGGACGCAAATCCTGATGATGCTACCGCTAAAAAGAAATTTCAACAAATTAACGAGGCAAATGAAGTTTTAAGCGACCCTGAAAACAGAAAGAAATTTGACAAGTACGGCAAAGACTGGCAACACAGTGAGGCCTATGAACAGCAGGCAAGGCAGCAACAGCAGTATGGGCAACAGTTTGGAGGATTTGAAAACGAGGGCGGTTTCTCAGATTTTTTTTCATCAATGTTTGGTGGAAATGGAAGACGAAGTACCGGCAAACAAAAAGGGCAGGACATGAACGCATCATTTCAGCTAAACCTTACAGATGTTTTTAAAACGCACCAGCAAACGATTACAGTGAATGGTAAAAATATTCGAATAACAGTTCCCGCGGGTGTTGAGAATGGGCAGGTTATAAAACTAAAAGGATATGGGCAGGTAGGTTTAGGCGGTGGTCCTGCTGGAGATTTGTTTCTTACTTTTAAAATAAACAACGATACATTTTTTAAAAGAGTTGGAAATGATTTACAGATAACACAGGAAATAGATTTGTATACAGCTCTACTTGGGGGCGATGTAAACCTAAATACGCTTCACGGAAAACTTAAATTAAAAGTAAAACCTGAAACACAAAACGGAACAAAAATTCGGGTAAAAGGTAAAGGGTTTCCTGCATACAAGCAGGATGAAATATTTGGCGATTTATATGTAACCTACAATGTCATTTTACCCACTGGTTTAACAGAAAAAGAACTGGAACTTTTTCAAGCTTTAAAAAAGCTGAAAGAAGTTTAAAAGTATGATTTATGAAAAAAAGATAAAGCCAAAACAGTTTTATCTTTTTTTATGCCGTTTACTTTTAAACAAAATAAATAATATTAAACTAACGTTTGGTTTTACTAAACAAATGTTTAGTTTTGCTTTTTAATTTAAAGATGGAAGTAAAAGATAAAAAGAAACATATTTTAAAATCGGCCGAAAAATTATTTGCTGTTAAAGGTTTTGAAGCTTCAACCGTAAGGGATATTGCAGATGATGCCGGTGTAAACCTTGCCATGATTTCGTATTATTTTGGAAGTAAAGAGAAAATGATGGAAAGTCTTTTTCAGGAAAGAATGAATAATACGAAACTAAAAGTACAGCAAATATTAAGTAACGAACATATTTCTACTTTTGGAAAAGTAGAAGTAATGCTTGACGAGTATATTAAAAAAGTAATTGAAAATGAATCATTCTACAAAATATTACTCTGCGAGCAGGTAATGAAAAAAAATCCTGAAATAATACGAATGCTTCGAGAACTAAAAATGGACTATGCCGCCATGTTTACAGAACTTGTAAAAGAAGGTCAAAAGAAAAAGGTTTTTAAAAAAAATATTGATGTTGTATTAGCTCTTAATACCATGACTGGCACAGTAACACAGATCATCATTAACAAACAACATTATTGCGAGTTTAATAATATTGAAGTTTTACAGGAAGAAGAATTAAAAAACTTTTTACACAGCAAACTATTCGATCATTTAAAAAATATTTTTAAAACAATTCTTGGTTATGAATCATAAAATAAAAATTATTACCCTAATTATTTTAAGTTCTCCTTTTATACAATTACCAATACATGCACAAACAACACAAAAAATTAATCTTCAGCAGGCAATAGATTTAAGCGTAAAAAACAGTAATAATTTAAAAATTGCAGATTCAAAAGTTTTACTGGCAAGTGCAGATTTACAGGAGGCTAAAGACAGAAAATTACCTAATGCTACTGTATCAGCAAGCTATTTAAGATTAAGCAGCGCAAATATTGATTTAAAATCTGCGCAAAATAATAACCGCCCCTCACCAAAAGTAAATCAGGCTGTTTATGGCATAGCAAATGTTAATATGCCACTATATTCAGGTGGCCGAATTAAATACGGAATAGAATCTGCAGAATACCTTGAAAAAGCTGCCAAGTTAAATGTTGAAAATGATAAAGAGAGTGTTGTTTACAACACAATACAATCTTACACAAATCTGTATAAATCCTTTAAATCCGTAGCCGTAATTAAAGAAAATTTAAATGCTTCTGTCCAAAGAGATTCATTGTTTTCAAGGCTCGAACAAAATGGTATTTTGGCAAGAAATGATTTATTAAAAGCTCAGCTTACCACATCAAATATTGAATTAAGTCTGTTGGATGCACAAAATAATTTTACCACAGCAAACATTAATATGGCACTCTTATTAGGGTTGCCGGAAAATACATTTATAGAAGTTGACAGCAGTTTCGTTAACATTACACAGCAACTTAAACCATTTATTGAAATGGAAAATATGGCACTTCAAAACAGAAAGGATGTGCAGGTAATTGCCTTTCAAAAAAAGGCAGCCGCAGTTGGTGTAAAAGTTGCAAAAGCAGAGGTCTACCCTACTATTGCACTTACAGGAGGCTATATTGCGGCTGATATTCCAAAATTAATCACTGTTACAAATGCCATAAACATAGGGCTTGGCGTTCAATATAATATTGCATCGTTATGGAAAAACAATACAAAACTTACTCAGGCAAGAGCTAAAGAAGTACAATTAAATGCTACGGAATCTTTATTAAATGATGGCATTAAACTGCAGTTGAACAGGGACTATCAAAATTATCTGTTTGCACAGAAAAAGATTGATGTGTATGAAAAATCAATTGCACAGGCAACAGAAAATTACAGAATTACAAAAAATAAATATGATAATAATCTGGTAACTATAACAGAATTACTTGAGGCAGATGTATCATTATTACAGGCAAAATTAAATGCAAGTGTTTCAAAAGCTGATGCAGCATTGGCTTACAATAAAATTTTATCAACAACAGGAACTCTTTCTAAATAAAAAAGAAAAAATATATTATGGCAACAGTTACAACTGAAGAAGAAAAAATAAGAACAGCACCAAAGAAAAAAAATTTTGGATTCATCATAGTTCTTGTACTTCTTGTAGGTGGAGGTTTGTGGTTTGGGCTGACTAAATATTTTCATGGGCAAAAACATGAAGAAACAGATGATGCTCAAATTGAAGCAAACATAAGTCCTGTAATTTCAAAAATATCGGGTTATGTGGCAGAAGTGAAAGTAGAAGATAATCAATTTGTAAAAAAAGGTGATACACTTATTTTGCTTGACCAGCGTGACCTTAGCATAGTGTTACTGCAGTCAGAAGCTGCATTGGCAACATCAAAAAGTAATTTAAGCGCTGCACTTGCTTCTGCTAATGCAGCTAATCAAAATATAAATACTACTAAAGCCGCTATACAAACTGCCACTGCACAAATAGAAGTTGCTAGGGTTAATGTAAACCGTACCTCACAGGATTTACAGCGTTATGAAAATCTTATTAAAGATCATTCTGTAACACAACAACAATACGAGCAGGTATTGGCTGCAAAACAAACTGCTGAAAAACAATTGCAGGTTTTAATTGATCAGCGCAACCAGGCTGCAACACAAACGGGTGTTGTAACTTCTCAGAGCCAAGCAGTTGGTCAACAAGGAGGGATTGCAGCATCTGTTATAAAACAAAGAGAAGTAGATGTTGAAAATGCAAAACTAAATCTCTCTTATACAATTATAAAAGCCGCCGAAAGTGGAATGGTTGCTAAAGTACCGGTTCAAAAAGGTCAGTTTCTTCAGGCGGGTGCTTCACTTTTCAGTATTGTATTGAGCAACGAAAAATGGGTTGTTGCAAATTTTAAAGAAACGCAGTACAATAAAATGTTGGAAGGGCAAAAGGTGACAGTGCATGTTGATGCAATTCCCAACCATGATTTTGATGCAATATTGACTTCCTTTTCTCCGGCTACAGGATCAAGGTTTGCATTGTTACCGGCAGATAATGCAAGCGGTAATTTTGTAAAAGTTGTGCAGCGTTTACCTGTTAAAATAGATTTTACCAATAAAGCAGATACACTTTTAAAAAAATTAAGAGCAGGGATGAATGTAAATGTTGATGTGCACTTAAAATAATTTCAAGCAAAAATTGTATGTTTTTATTTTAAGGAAAATGTACATAAAATCTTAATCCATAAATGAAAGTTTCTGTAAACGATATTAAACTTCAGCCGCCTCTTAAGGGTGGAATTGGAGATCCTAATTCACTTGTTGAATATGGTGCCCGAAGGGTAATTATAACGATTACTGCTATACTTTGCGCTTTGCTCGAAATTGTTGATACAACCATTGTAAACGTTGCCTTAAATGACATGCGGGGAAACCTTGGTGCAACACTTACCGAAGTTGGATGGGTAATTACTGCTTATGCAATCGGTAATGTAATTATTGTACCAATGACGAGCTGGCTGTCGCAACAGTTTGGCCGTAGAAATTATTTTGCGGCCTCTGTAATACTATTTACATTTTGTTCTTTTTTATGCGGCAACGCAACAAATATCTGGGAGTTGGTAGCCTTTCGTTTTTTACAAGGCCTTGGTGGCGGTGCGTTGCTGGTAACTTCGCAAACAATTATTACAGAATCGTATCCTATAGAAAAACGGGGAATGGCTCAGGCTATTTATGGACTTGGCGTAATTATAGGTCCTACTTTAGGGCCACCATTGGGTGGCTATATTGTTGAGAACTTCAGCTGGCCTTATATTATTTACATCAACATACCTATTGGTGTGATAGCAACATTGCTGACATTACAATTTATAAAAAGCCCGATATATGCAGCTAAAAAACTGATAAATGAAATTGACTGGCTGGGTATTGGCTTATTAGCAATAACAGTAGGATCTTTGCAATATGTATTGGAGCGTGGGCAGGAAGATGAATGGTTGAACAGCCCTATAATTGTAATATTAATTGCGGCTGCGGTTTTTGGACTTTTCTTTTTTATATGGAGGGAACTTACCTATAAAAATCCTATTGTAGAATTGCGTGTTC
>JANLVW010000394.1:0-8366 GCA_031364205.1 Ferruginibacter sp. | reverse complement strand
CAACAACAGGCGTGTTTACAGGTCTTGCAGCAGGTATGTATACGGTAACAGTAACAGATGCCAATGGTTGCATAGCAACAACATCTCAGACCGTTACACAGCCAGCAAATCCACTTACAGCTACAAGCGTTCATGGAGATGTTAACTGCACTATTGCAACTTCAGGTACGGTAACAGCTACTGCTATTGGTGGTACGCAGCCTTATAGATTTGTAATATCAGGCTCAACTGTAAACACAACTGGTGCTTCATCAGGTGCATTTACAGGTCTTACAGCTGGTTCTTACACAGTTACGGTAACAGATTTTAATGGCTGCACAACCACTACTATAACTGTGGTAGGTAGCTTGCCATGTGTTGTTTGCTCTTACACCCAGGGTTTCTGGGGTAATAAAAATGGATTAAGCCTCTTACGTTCAAGTGGTATTTTAAATACACCACTTATAATAGGAGGTGTAGGTCCTAACACCATAACCATTACATCAGCAGACATCATTAAGTTAAATAATTCGATGCCTGGTGGCAGCACTCCACGAGCTTTGGTAAATGTTGGAGCGTGTAATATTTCTAATTCGTGCTTCGATGCTAATTATTTAACACAGCAAGGAAGAATAAATAATAACCTGCTGTCACAAACAATTACGTTAGCACTTAACGCACGGTTAGGAACTACATTAAATAACATTCCTATTCAGTCCGGTTGCTTATTAACAAGTGCAGGTTCCTACCAAATTAATCAAAGTGTGGTAGCGTACTTAACATGCCGCAATACAGCAACTGTATCAGGTTTACTTGCGTTAGCCAATGCCGTACTTGGAGGATCGCTAACACCTGGTCAAAATGTAGGGGGCTGTATTGTTCCATCTTACAGTGCTATAAATGACGCTGTAGATTTATTTAACAATGCCTTTGATGAATGTAAAAATTACAATGGATATGGAACTTGTAGCATTGTCTCTAGAACCAGCAATACAGAGGGCGCTACAGTTAGCCAATCTGACTTTGTAAAGGTAAAGGTGGCTCCAAATCCTTATCATGATAATGTTACTTTCAATATTGAATCTACCGTTTCAGGTAAAGCAATTCTGGAAATATTTAACCTGGCAGGTCAAAAACTAAGTACGGTTTTTGAAGGAAATTTAAGTGCAGGAAAAGGACAGAATATTCGTTTCAACATTCCTGAACAAAACAGATCAAATTTGGTTTATCGCCTAAGAGTTGGCGAAATAACCTCAACAGGTAAAATACTTTACATGAATTAAAATGTTAAGTGTTTGAATGAAGGCTGCCTTTTAAAGGCAGCCTTCATTTTTTTGATAAAGTTTAAGTTAGCTGCACTGGCAAATGGGAGTTGTTGCGTGCCCTTTAATTAGCTTTAATACATTATAATTAATTATTTAGGGTGATAAACGGATTTTTATTTTGCTAAAATGGCTTCACAGTTTGTTTATCCAAATCAGCTTATTTTAAATTAATTGCTGCTGAAGAAGTTTTTTATAACACGATAAACGGTATTTTATTTAATAAGTTAAGGGGCAACTTTAATTAGGAATTTCTATAAAAATGTTTTCAAATACGCTTCTGCTTTTGCCAGATCTTCAGGCATATCTATTTTTACACCGGCATCTTCTGTTTCAACCATTCGCAACTGTATGCCATTTTCCAGGTAACGAAGGCATTCGATTTTTTCAGCTTTTTCCAATGGCGTCATTTCCCAAACAGTAAATAAAAGCAATGCTTCTTTTCTAAATGCATACACGCCTACGTGTTCGTAATAAGAAGGTATAATATTTTCATCCCTGTAAAACGGAATAATGCTCCTGCTAAAGAGCAGACTGTTCATGTGTTTATCAACCACCACTTTTACAATATTGTGATTGGCAGCATGCGCATGGTTTAATATTTTTTTTACAGGAGATGCTACTTTTATTTTTTTATCGTCATCATCTTTAAAAACATCTAACAGTTTTTGTAACATGTGCGTATTTACAAAAGGTTCATCACCCTGAACATTTAAAACAATATCAACATCTATATCAGCAATAGCTTCAGCAATACGATCGCTGCCGCTTTCATGTTTCCGTATGCTCATTATTGCCTTTCCTCCATTGGCTGTTATTTCATCAAAAATTATTTTGTGATCTGTAACTACAAAAACATCATCAAACAAATCTGTTGCAACCGTATTATCATACGTATGCCTTATAACCGTTTTGCTACCCAATGGCTGCATCAGTTTAAAAGGGAATCTGGTTGCAGCATATCGGGCGGGTATCATGGCAATTACTTTCATGCTATAATTTTATATTGACAGTGGTAGTTGGGCAAATAAATTATTGCAATTATTACACCGATATAATTTTTGATAGGTTTCTGTTTGCCCGTAAGCAATTTGGTTTTTTAGCTTACCCCAAAACGTCTGTGGGCTACTTATTTTTTCCTCTGCTGTTAAGGAATAATTTTTACACACGGTACAGGCAATTTGTTTAATGTAAATGTCTTCCGCTTCTTTTATTATATCTTCCGCTCTATCAAACTGCACATCTGCAACCATTAATTTTATACCGCCAACTGCTGGGCTTAAAAATGGATCAATCATTACAATGTTTTCATCTTTTAAATGGCAGTTTATATTATTTTCCTGCAGCAGACCCAGCGTCATATTTGCGACCATAAAGTTATCGTACGAGGCTATTTGCTTGAAAATCATTCTTTCTTATTTACCATCTAAAATTATAGGCGCACCGCCCTTCCCCATTACAATTACTTTTGCGTTTGTGCTAAGTGCCAGTTCTTTCATTGCCTTTATTTGTTCGTATTGCAATTGCTGGTCAGTAAGCCCTGTGTTTATGATTCGCTGGTAATCTGCTATACCCTGTGCTTCCACTCTTTTTCTTTCGGCTTCCTGTTTCTCTTTCAGCAAAACAAATTCCATTTTCTTGGCATCCTGTTCAGCATTTATTTTAGATTCAATAGATGCTTTTACAGAGTTTGGTAAGGTAATATTTCTCACCAGCAACTGCTCAAGCATTAACCCACGTTTTTTAAAATCTTCTTCTATTGTTTTATAAATGCGCTGTTGAAATTCATCTCTTTTTATGCCAAATAAATCTACCGCCTGATAATAAACTGCATTGTCTCTTATTTTTGTACGGGTGATGGGGCGTACAATTTTATCACGGTAATCGTTGCCGGTTTCTCTTAATAACTTTGGAGCATCTGCGGAAACGACTCTGTACAAAACGGTAAGGTCAATAGTAACTTCAAGCCCATCGCTGGTGAGCACTCTTATGGCATCGTCGCCTTCTATTGTACCTTCATTTTTTACTCCACTCATGGTATAGTTTTGCGTTTTTACATCGAGCTTCTCTATAACGTACAATGGATTTACAAAATGCAGCCCACTGTTTAAAACTTCGTTTTGTATATTTCCAAACAAAGATTTTACGCCAATGTTACCTGCGTTAATCTGTACAAAACAAGATGTAATAACGCCTAGTACTATAAATAAAAAACCTACCCACCGGCCACCTGCTTTAAATTTTACAAACCGTTCATCGTTTGTTAAAAATGCTACAGAGGCAATAAGAATTAATACGCCAAGAATGATGAGAAACATAGTTAATAATTTTAGATGTGCAAGTTCAGTTAAAGTTCATTATAAACCCTAAATGCATACGGAAGAATAATTGTTGAATTAAGAAAATAATTTTAGCTGAACAATGATATTTTGATGAAGGGCTGCCTTGCAATGTTATTTAGTTAAGAAAAGAAGCTGTTAGACTGAGCTTTTCGAAAGCGATTTTTTAATGTTGTTTTTACAGTGCCGACTTTGACAAGCTGAGTCTAATAATCCTTAGCTAAATGACTTTGGCTCGAGTAGACTGAGCGATGTTTATGTGCATGCATCAGCTGGGCATATGCACGTACACAATACAGCGAAAAAGACCGAACAAATGCAAAACCTATTTTAATGTAGCAGGCCCAAGTTTTTAAACAAAAAAAATCCGCAGCCATGAAGCTGCGGAGTGTATTAATATTTTTAAATTAATTGTTAAGCATTAGGGGCATAACCAACATCAACAATTCCTCATTTTCTTCCTGCTCGCTTGGCTTTATAATACCTGCTTTTGTTGCTGTACTTAATTCAACATTTATTTCAGATGTATCGGCACCGTTTAACATCTCTATTAAAAATTTTGCATTAAAAGCTATCTGTAGATCTTCGCCATCGTAGGTACAGGCCATCCGTTCGTTGCCTTCAAAACTAAAATCAACATCCTGACTGGCAAGTTGCAATTCGTTGCCGCTAATGGTTAATGCAACCTGGTTGGTACTCTTGTTACTGAATACACTTACCCGGCGCAACGCTCCCTGAAAATCGCTGCGATTTACATTCATTTTATATGGATTATCCACCGGTATGACCACTTTATAATCGGGGAAACGTGCATCTATTAAACGACAAACCAATTCAGTACCGCCATGTTTTACAAAAAGGTGGTTGCTGTTGTAAGAAAGTGTAAGCTCATCTTCATTGTCGGGCAATGCACTTTTTAAAAGATTAAGCGGTTTTTTTGGAACGATAAAAGTATCTTTTTGTGGACATCTTACATCGGAACGTGTATACTTTACAAGCCTGTGTGCATCGGTAGCTACAAAGCTGATTCCGGATTTATCGAGTTCAAAAAATACACCCGTCATAGCAGGGCGAAGATCATCGTTGCTAACTGCAAAAATAGTTTTGTTAATAGCTGTTACCAAGCCGCTTGATGTCATTGTAAAACTGTTGGCATCATCCGCTGCAGGTTCTTTTGGAAAATTATCAGGGTTTTCGCCCATTACTTTATACTTGCCATTGTCACTCGTAATTTCTACTCCAAATTTGTTATCTATATTGAAAGTAAGCGGCTGCTCCGAAATATTTTTAAGTGAATCGAGCAAAATTTTAGCAGGAATACAAACACGCCCACTTTCTTTGGCCTCAATATCCATATGTATTTTCATAACTGTTTCAAGATCAGTAGCAGTTACAGTAAGTTTATTTGCTTCAATTTCAAACAAAAAATCTTCCAGTATTGGCAATACTGTATTTGCATTAATTACACCACTTATTTGTTGCAATTGTTTCAGCAGGGCTGAAGAAGAAACGATAAACTTCATATTACTATTTTAAGATTGCCAAAGATAAAAGATTGAAAGCAGAAAATATTTATGTTTTACCACGAATAAATTCACATTTTTGCTAACGTATGACATTTGAAACAAAAAATATTGGTACCGAAAAATCTTTTCAAAAGGCAAAGTATTATTGTGCTTATCAGGAGCGAAGCCATGCTGAAGTTAAGAAAAAGCTTTACGGTTTTGGCTTATATAAGAATGAGGTTGAACTTTTGACGAGCCAATTGATTGAAGAAAATTATTTGAACGAAGAACGGTTTGCAATGGCTTTTGCCGGAGGAAAATTTAGAATAAAACACTGGGGTAAAACAAGGATTAAATATGAATTAAAGCAACGGAAGGTAAGCGACTATAGCATAAAAAAATCGCTCGCTGCAATACCTGATGATGAGTACGAAAAAAAGTTGCAAAAATTAGCTGAAGAAAAATTAGAAATCTTAAAGAGCGAAAAAAATATATTTACAAAAAAAAGCAAACTACAAAATTACCTAGTAGCCAAAGGTTATGAATATAATCTTGTTTTTGAAATTTTAAAAAATATTTAGAAATTGATTTTCACCAACGAAACTATTTCTACGAACAAAGAATGTTTGGGTTTTACAATAAGACTGAAATTTATTTTTAATTGATTTTTTTGTTATAAAACAAAATCATTGAAATAATTCAATCAACTGTTTTACACCACCTCACATTCATCGGCACATTTTCTGCAGCAATCGGCCGTTTCTCTGCAATGTTCATCATCATGTTTACTACATTCATCTGCACATGCATCGCACATAATTGCACAAAGCTTACTTATTTCTTTTATATGCAGACTTCCTAAACTCATTAATTCAGCCGTAGCATAACAGATGGCTGCACATTCCATATTTAATTGAATACAATCTGCAAGCATATTTGAATTTTCGTTGTGGGCACATGCAGATGCGCAATGGTTGCAGATTGCTGCGCAACGAAGGCATGCATCTATACAAACTTTATATTGATGGTAAGCTGTCATAAAGTGAAAATTTAGGTAACTGTTTCAAATTTCAAGCCACTAAGTGTTGATGGCTATTTATCTTTGTAAAACCAAACCCTTAGTTTTATTAAAAAAAATAATTAAGATAAATTTTATGGCTGAAGATTTAAATATTATAACAGGAACAAAGCAGAACCAATATGAAACTTTGTTGCCTCAGATATATGCATTAATAGAAGGCGAAACTGATGTTACAGCTAACCTTGCAAACATTGCCGCTGCATTAAAAGAGCAATTTAAATGGCTATGGGTGGGTTTTTATATAGTGAAAAATGATGAACTGGTGCTTGGGCCTTTTCAGGGACCGGTGGCTTGTACCCGAATAAAAAAAGGTAGAGGTGTTTGTGGAACTTCCTGGGCAAATGCCGCAACCTTAATTGTAGATGATGTTGAAAAATTTCCTGGACATATTGCCTGTAGCAGTCTATCAAAATCAGAAATTGTTGTACCGATAATTATCAATAATAGCGTTGTGGCCATACTTGATGCAGACAGTGAAAGTTTAAATAATTATGATGATACAGACAGGGAATATTTAGAAAAATTGTTAAAAGCAGTTAGTGTTTAAAAAAGTAGTGCCGAAGATAGAAATCTCCGGCCTTGCTTACCTCTGAAACCACAAAAAGCGTTGATATATTTCTTATAATTATATGGTATGATATAAATTAATTATTGAGTTTCCCCGGAAAATGGATGATTTTTTGTAGGATGGAAATAGGTAACAGATACTGTCTGTTGATTTGCAAAATAAAAGTATTTTTATGAATATACAGCGTATATTAATAAATAAATTTAATTAACGATATTTCTTTTTTGGTTATCACTTATTAAGTTCAAGAGCCGCAAGCTTGTATACTTTTTTGTGTTTACGGTTATACCACCATTTTGGGGTAGTTTTTTTCATAAAAGTGTCAATTCCCCGCATTCCAAAAAGTTTCCATAAGCCACCAAGTTTACCTCCCAAATCACTTTGCATTGCTCTTAAACTCATTGCAAAGCCGGATTCAATATACTCCATATGGTGCCAAAAGCCTGCAGGCATGTACAAAGTATCACCATGTTCTAAAATAACTTCATATCCTTTGGCCTTTTTTACTGCCGGAAAATTTTCATAGTCAAAAGAATTATTATAGCCGGCATAATTTGCCAGACTAAGCACTTCCCATGGTTTGCGGTAAAGTTTATGCTGTTCCCCATGAGGAAAAAGAAGCACTCTTTTTTTTCCAGAAAACTGAGTGTGCAAAATATGGCTCATGTCAATATCAAAATGCATGTGTGTTACAGAACCTTGACCCCCTACAAATAACATGGGATATTTTTTTACAAACCCTTTCATGAGTTCATCAGGCCATGTAAAATCTTTTACAATTTGAGGAGCGTGTTGAAAAATATTAAATAAAAATATTCTTAAATCCAAAGGGCCGGCTTTTACTTTTTTTAAATAATCGCCAAATTTCATATACGCATCAGCAGTATTAATAGGAGTGTAAGAATCGCTTTTAACATTGTTGTAAACGCCAACTTCACTTTCGCCGACTGTATCTATAAAATAATCCCAGTTCCATTTATCGTATGCAGGCCAGTTTTTTGCCAGATCTTTAATAATTAAAGGTTTGCCGGTGTTGTAATATAATTTTTTAAAGTCTTCAGACGAAATGGAGTCTACAACGTCAACAGATTTAAGCTGCATAATTAAGATTTTAATAATTTACAAAAATAATAATAATATACAAGAGTGTTGCAACAGCATTTATGAGCAAAAATAAAGTAGAGCAAAAAATCACCACGGTAATTTGCTCTACTTTTTTTGTCGTATAAAATTATGATTTGGTTTATCTGTAGGGTTTTTTGGAAATGAAAATCGTTTGCTTATTATTTTATGTTTCTTTCTGCTCTTATTACAGCACCGTCTGGTTTAGAGGCTTTTTTTAATTTTAAATTTAGCAAGTACAACCAAAAATGCAATTACTAAAAGCATTTAAATTCGATGATCATTTAGTTATTTTTATAAGTAATACACTTTAAATATTTACAGACGGGGATGGCTGGTAGAAGTTTAAAAACAAAGAAAAATAACTCTACAGTTTTACTTACGGTAAAATATTAAAACTTTTTCTATGGTATTTACAAAGCCCGTTTTCTTGTATTGCTTTCCTGTGTA
>JANLVW010000354.1:0-2252 GCA_031364205.1 Ferruginibacter sp. | reverse complement strand
GTTGTTTTTGTTGATAATGTAGGGCGTTACCTCGAGGTTAATTCCTTCGCTCATGTAACGGCCTCGAACATCCTGATATACAAAAATGTATTTTTCCTGCATCAGGTTTGTGTTGGGACCAATACGGTTTGCAAAAGCAGTATCTCCGTAAGGCCCCGCAGAATAGGGCGTACGCTCAATTAAAAATGGATATTTTTCTTTTCCGTCTTTTGGAATATAAATTATCGTTTTTAATTTGATACCATCTCTCATTACTATATTGGTATCAATTTTTATATAGTTTTCTATTACAAAATTATTTGTAACCTGCGCAGAAACCAGCCCTGAATAAAAAAATAAAAGGACAAAAATTATTCTGATCATATTAGTTTTTTAAAACCGGAAGAATGAATTTGGTTTGATTTAAGCCGTTATGGTAAATTTTAATTGTTGCTTTTTTGTAATCTTTTTCTTCCGCTTTATAAATGTTCATGAATTGTTGAGGGTTGCGGTCTGCAAGCGGAAACCAGCTGCTTTGAATTTGTATCATTAAGCGGTGTCCTTTCTTAAAAGTATGTGCAACATCAGGTAATGTGTATTTCACATTCGTAATTTTTTTAGGTGTAAACGCTTCGGGTTTTTCAAAACTGTTGCGGTATTTACCTCTCATAATTTCCCCTCTTACCAGCATTTCGTAGCCCCACATCGGATAATCTTTTCCATTGTTTTTACTGCTATCCGGGTATGTAAAATCATCAGGAAACACATCTATTATTTTAACCACAAAATCTGCATCTGTAGTGGAAATTGCAGTTGCGATGTCTGCAATAACCGGTCCTGCAAGGGTTAGGTCATTTTCTAAAACGGGCGTTTTAAAAGTAAGTACATCGGGTCTGCGTTCTGCAAAACGCTGGTCGTCTGTCATGTATTCTCTTGTGCGACGGTTATGAACATCTTCCGTGTATGGAACCGGGTGAGCAGGGTCACTTACATACTCGGTAAAAATACTTTTTGAGTTTTCTGCTTTAAAAGAAAGCATACCGTTGTCTGTAATAAAAATATTTGTATTTGTTACTTCAGCAGGCGGCCACTGTTTTAATTTCTTCCAGATATTTTCTCCCGTAAAAAATATATTAGCTTCAGCAATATCTTTTACCGATCCTTTGTTTTTTAAATAATAATTAAAAAAGGGAACTTCTATATTATTTTGAAAGTATTCAGATGTATTAGACAGAAATCTTGCATTGCCCAAAAAACTTCCTTCTCTGCTCCATTGCCCATGGTACCAAGGCCCCATTACGATGCTGGAAGTACTTTGTGGACTTTGTTTTTCTGTGGCTTTATATGCATTCCATGCACCGAAGCAATCTTCAGCATCAAATAAACCCCCAACCCACAACATCGCAGGTTTTACATTATATAATCCATTGCGTGCATTGCGAGCCTGCCACCATGCATCGTAGTTTGGGTGTTCATACATTTGGTGCCAGAATTTAATGCTGTCGCCAATTAGTTTATCCAGATTTTTTGGTGTGCCTTGCTCCAGATAGAATTTATAATTATCTTTTACTTCTGTCTTAAATCCTTCTCCGTAATTGGTTGTTGGTTTTGGGTGTGGCTTTCCAAAAGTTGGATAAAAAGAAAATCCATCCATAGCAAAAAATGCTCCGTTGTGGTGAAAATCATCGCCGATAAACCAATCGGTAACGGGTGCCTGTGGGCTTACCGCTTTTAATGCAGGGTGATTACTTAGTGCAGCTTCTGTAGAATAAAAGCCCGGATATGACGTACCGAACACGCCAGCATTACCATTGTTGTTTTCTATATTTTTTACCATCCAATCTATGGCATCATAGGTGTCACTTGCTTCATCTATTTCCTTTCCTTTTTTATTTTTATTGAAGGGGCGAACATCTTCAAAAACGCCTTCGCTCATGTAACGGCCACGAACATCCTGCATAACAAAAATGTAATTTTCTTTTACATAGGCACTTTTGTAACCTGACCATATTTGAGCATATTTATCTTCGCCGTAAGGTGCACACGAGTAGGGCGTTCGTGTAATTAAAAATGGATGTTTTTCATTTTTATCTTTCGGAATGTAAAAGGATGTGAACAGTTTTACACCATCCCTCATAGGTATATAAACTTCTTTTTTAGTATAATTTTCTTTAAAATAATTTTCATTTAATTCCTGCGCAGCAGCGCAAAATGAAAATACCATAAACAGTGCTGTAGTTACTAATTTGTACATTGTGTTGATTTAGGTTGAA
>JANLVW010000291.1:0-11634 GCA_031364205.1 Ferruginibacter sp. | reverse complement strand
TGTTTACGATGTATTTACCGGATAAATATTTTGCTGAAACAGAAGATATAACCCGTGAAGGAATTATAGGAACATATGTGCATGGAAACGAACCTGCACACCATGTGGCTTACCTGTATAATTTTACTGATAAGCCTTGGAAAACGCAAGAGCTAATCCGTAAAATACTGCACAATCAATATAAACCAACGCCTGATGGACTGGGTGGTAATGATGATTGTGGGCAAATGAGCGCCTGGTATATTTTTAGTGCATTGGGTTTTTATCCGGTAGCGCCAGGCTCAGACGAATACCAGATTGGAAGTCCTATTATAAATAATGCAACATTTAATTTAGAAAGTGGAAAGCAATTAAAAATCACCGTACAAAATCAAAGTGAAACAAATAAATATGTAAAGTCTGTTTCAGTAAACGGAAGATTATTAACCGGTACAGTAATTAAACATGCAGATATTATGAATGGTGGCGAAATGATTTTTGTGATGATGAATAAGCATCCAAAATAATTAGTTGCAAAAAAAGGCAGACATAAATTCAGGTAATTAGTAAATATTAATCTCTAAAAGAGTTAACAATTTTACATGAATATTTTACTAAAAATATTAATATCCTACAGTAACTTTTCTACTTTTTGTAGCCTGTTCAAAAGCATAAGCAACTTTTAGTAATCTATCTTCCATAAACGGCCGGCTGATAAATGTAATGCCAACCGGCTCGCCCGAAGTCCTGTAACCCATTGGCACTGTAACACACGGATAATTTGCTGCGGCTGCAAAACCTGCACTCCGGTTAGCAATTGATAAAATAAAATCCAACTGAAATTGACCCATTGGTTTTTCAAAATACCCAATACCGCTTTTACGTACAGACTTTTTTAAATTTTCAATTTCTTCCTCAGTTTTATTTTCTTTTATAATACCATCAAATCTTCCCTGACCATAAGGGATACTTTTTAAAGAATCTATTTTATTAAAAGAAATGATATCTGCCACGGAGCGGTATGAAATTTTATCACCTGCATCATTTTTTAAATAATTTGCAAGGTCAACTTTCATATCAGTATTTAATAAAGTCCCAAAACCGTCATTATTGTTTTGTTCAAACTCTATGTCAATCATAATACCACCTGCGAGTTTAATTTTATCAATATTTATTTGATATAATGAGTCTTTTAAAAAAGCTTTGATTACGCCAAATTTTACACCTGCTAATGTTCCTGTTTTTACATCTTGCCAATATTTTTTATTTTTAGGATTATTTTTTGAAGCAGCATCATTTTTATCAGTCCCACTCATCGCATCCAACATAATCGCATTGTCTATCACATTTCTCGTCATAGGGCCTGGCGTATCAAACGTACTTGATATTGGAACAATACCACTTCTGCTAAGCAAGCCTGTAGTTGGTTTAAGCCCCACAAGGGAGTGTTGACTGGATGGCGAAAGAATGGAGCCTGAAGTTTCAGTACCAACTGCTGCTGCTGCATAATTTGCAGCCATAGATGAACCACTTCCTGCACTTGAGCCACCTGTATCAATCTTTTTTATACCGTAAGGATTTAAAGTTTGCCCACCAATGGCACTGTAACCATTCGGGCATTCAAGGCAAAGATAATTAGCCCACTCACTGAGGTTTACTTTACCTAAAATTATGGCACCATTCTCTTTAAGTCTATCAACAATAAAAGCATTTTTAGCATAATTAAACTGCAGTGCATGAGCACCAGCGGTGGTTGCAAGCCCTTCAAAATCAATATTATCTTTTAATAAAACAGGCATTCCGTAAGTTGGATGGTTGTTATCTGATTTATTTCTATCTTTTTTTCTGGCTTCCTTTACTGCGTTCGGATTGATAGAAATAATATTGTTGAGCGCTTTATTTTTATCATTCTCAAATTTTACAATCCTGTAGAGATACCATTGTGTAAGTTTTTCATACGTTAGTTTTCCAGCTTTAATATTGGATTGTAAAGTTGGAATGTCCTGATTAAAAATTAATGGCTCAAGTGATAGGTAATCACTTTCTGAAAAATTTTTTATTTGTGGAAATACATTTTTCCATACGTCATTTTTATCTAAAATTTTAGATTGAATGAGTTTGTATCTTAATCTTACTGATTCATTTTTAGCACTCATGGCTAACTCATTTTTTTCATCATAACCCATCCAGGGGTTAATGCCGGATTGCTTTGCAGTTTTGCATGAAAAAACAAATAACAATAAAATTAAAACAGCGTATTTCATAAAACAACTTTTAATCATAACTAAATAACGAAGTACCCAAATAATATTTTGAAGTTAATGTAAAATGTGAATTATCAAAAAGATTTATAAACAAGAGCCGGTAATAAATTCTAATTTTCACGTAGTAACAAGTCTATCAAACTAATGCGGTTCTGATTTTGTAGATGAAAAAAAATACCATCGATTTCATTTAATTCTTTAAAAATAATATTGCTTATAAATATATTTTATTCTGTTGCTAAGCCTGGGATAAAAAGCAGTTTAGAAATATAACTTCCAAACATCCATTACGCATTTACTTGATCAAATTTAATTCTTAGCAGCATTTTTTCTATCAAATTATAAAGCGGCTTATATTTTGCCGTATTCTTTACTAATTAAGCTCTCCATAAGGTACTCGAATTAAACTATTTACCCGTATTTGAACTGTTTATAAAAATAATCCGTGGAATAAAGTTGAATAACGGAAGTAAAACACAAACTTATTTTATTAGAAAAAAATTGAATAAATGAACGCTTTTAGGAAAAACAAAAATGATAAAGATTTGTTTGAATTATTTCCGCAGGCAATTGCAGGAATCAAAAAAACCATTATTGACCCTTTGTTGGGTGATAATAATGACGATAAGTATATAAATGAAAGACCCCCACTAAGATCTGAAATATTTACCAAAGACAGGCTTGAAGCACATGCTGTGACAATTGCAAAAAGGCATGAGATTTTTTTTGATAAAAATGCAGAACATTTATTAAAGCGCCTGGCTGATAATGAAACTTATTTGTTGCAGGTATATGAATTGTTATCTAACACATTAAAGCATAACAATACTATTTCACCGGCTGCAGAATGGATGCTTGATAATTTTTATTTAATTGAAGAACAAATTTACACGGGTAAAAAACATTTACCCAAAGGATACAGCAAAGCATTGCCAAAACTTGTAAAGGGAGAGTTTGCAAATTTGCCCAGGGTTTATGATATGGCAGTAGAAATTATTTCCCACAGCGATGGCCATGTTGATATTACTAATCTTACCGGATTTGTAAAAGCATACCAAACGGTTAATTCTTTAAAACTGGGTGAACTTTGGGCAATACCTATTATGCTCAGGCTTGCACTAATTGAAAATTTAAGAAGACTTTCTGCTCTAATATCTGAAGAAATCACCAATAAAGGACTTGCTGATAAATGGGCCGATGAAATGGTAGAGATTGTTGAAAAAGATCCTAAAAATCTTGTATTGGTTATAGCAGATATGGCAAGATCGGAACCTCCAATGGTGAGTACTTTTGTGGCTGAGCTTTACAGAAGATTACAGGAAACAGGAAGTTCACTTTCGCTGGCAATTAACTGGATTGAGCAAAGACTCTCCGAGATTGGCGCAACAAGCACTGAAATGATTCGTGCAGATAACCGCAACCAGGCTGCCACGCAGGTTTCAGTTGGAAACTGTATAAGAAGTTTTCGTTTTTTAAGCACAGCCAGCTGGAAAGATTTTGTAGAAGATACCAGTATTGTTAATGAAATTCTTAGCAGAGATATAAATGGTATTTACAGTAAAATGGATTTTTATACCCGTGACAGTTATAGACATACAATTGAAAAAATTGCCAATTGCAGCAAACTTTCTGAGCAGTCCGTTACTGAACTGGTTTTAAATACTGCCAAGGAAAGTGATGAAATAAATTTTGATAAGAGACGCTCCCACGTTGGTTATTATCTTACCGGTAAAGGATATTATTCCACTGCTAAAGCAGCAATATCCCGTACTTCCCTTGCTGAGAAATGCAGTCGGCTTGCTGTAAGGCATCCATTGCGAATGTATCTTGGCAGTATTTTAATTCTTGGATTAATGCTTTGCGGATTATTAATTGTTGAAGCATTTGCAGAAAATTTACCAATTGGGATTTTAATAACGGTGTGTATTGCAGCATTTATAACAACCAGCAGGCTTGCCATTTCTTTGGTAAACTGGATGAGTTTAAAACTTACCGGACCATCTGTTCTCCCCCGAATGGATTTTTCAAAAGGAATTCCGGCAGATGCCGCTACAATGGTGGTAATACCAACCATGATTACTTCTATTACTACAATTGATCAGTTAACAGAAGGTATGGAAGTTCGTTTTCTGGCAAACAGAGAAACAAATCTATATTTTGCTTTGCTGACAGACTTTAAAGATGCTGCCACTGAACATTTACCTGAAGATGTTTTACTACTGTCAGCTTTAAAAAATAGAATTATTGATCTTAATAAAAAATACAATCAAACAACTGATGATACTTTTTTTCTTTTTCACCGCCCAAGAAGATGGAATAAAAATGATAAAATATGGATGGGCTACGAAAGAAAACGTGGTAAACTTGGCGAGCTGAATGCATTTTTAAGAAATAAAGGAGAAGGATTTTTTTCTGAAGTGATTGGCAATACATCCTGTTTTAAAAATATAAAGTATATTATTACGCTGGATACAGATACACAGCTTAGCAGAGATACTGCACGAACAATGATTGGCACAATGGCACATCCATTAAATCAGCCTTTGTATGATGAAAAGAAAAGAAGAATTACAGAGGGATACGGTATTCTTCAGCCCAGGGTTTCAAACACACTACCAGCATCTGACAGTTCTGTTTATGCAAGACTTCATGGCAACGACCCTGGTACAGATCCTTACACAAAAGCAACATCTGATGTGTATCAGGATTTATTTTTAGAAGGTTCATTTATCGGCAAAGGAATTTATAACCTTGATGCTTTTGAGTTGGCATTAAAAGACAGATTTCCTGAAAACCAAATTTTAAGTCATGATTTACTGGAAGGCTGTTACGCACGTTCAGGGCTTATTACAGATGTACAGCTTTTTGAAGAATATCCACTCCGTTACGATACTGATATGCAAAGACGCCACAGGTGGATGCGTGGTGACTGGCAAATAGCGAGATGGGTTTTGCCATTCGTTCCTGGCAGTGACAGAAAGCTGCATAAAAATCCTATATCTGCACTTTCAAAATGGAAAATATTTGATAACCTGCGGCGAAGTTTAGTGCCGCTGTGTTTAATGCTTTTGTTATTATATGGGTGGCTCTTTTCCCCCATGGCTTGGTTTTGGACTTTTGCAGTAACCGTTATTATTGTTTTACCTTCTTTAATAAATTTTATTTGGGAACTCTTTAGAAAACCAGAAGATGTAGTTTTAGAACAACACCTTGCTTATACAAGCCGCTCCGCTTTTATAAGTTTTAACCAGCAAATGCTGGATCTTATTTTTCTGCCTTATGAAGTTTACTCTAATTTGGATGCCATTGTGCGCACTTTCTGGAGAATGTTTGTTTCACATAAAAAATTACTTCAGTGGAATTTGTTTGGTGCCCGGCAAAACAGAGAAAAAACAATTATTGAATCTTATATAAACATGTGGTTTGAGCCTGTGTTTGCAATTGTTATTTATGCATGGCTCACTATTTATAATCCCGGCGTTGTTTTAATAGCATTGCCGTTTCTTAGTTTTTGGATGATGGCACCTTTAATTGCATATGCCATCAGCCGTTCATTACCGCCTGAAAAAAACATTGTAACAGAAAATCAAACGGTTTATCTGCGCATTTTAGCAAGAAAAATATGGAGCTTTTTTGAAAAGTTTATTACCGTTGAAGATAATTGGTTACCACCGGATAATTACCAGGAAGAACCTGTTGAAAGGCTTGCCCGTCGTACGTCTCCCACAAATATCGGGTTATCATTATTATCTAATTTAACGGCCTACGATTTTGGTTACATAACGATTCTGCAATTTTTGGAACGTACCGGAAATACTATACATGTTATGCAAACAATGCAACGGTACAGAGGTCATTTTTACAATTGGTATGATACAGGTTCTCTTGAACCTTACAACCACGTTATGTTTCAACCGTTGACAGTGGTAACCTTGCAGGGCATCTTATGACATTAAAACAGGGTTTGCTTTTAATGACTGATGATAAAATTGTTGGTGAAAGTTTTTTTAAAGGATTATCAGATACAATCGGTGTGCTAATGGAATACACAGGCAATAATGAATTACTGGCAAAATTTAGAACTGCGTTACAGGAAAATTATCCGGATAAATTAGAACTTTCCGGAGATATAAAAAATTATATCGAACAACTTGAATTATCGTTTACAAAAATATTAATTGAACTGGATCTTGACGACGAAGCCGGTAACTGGGTACAAAAGGTATTGCAGCAGTTAGCCGAACAGAAAAAGAATCTGAGTACATTAATACCACGTTTGTTTTTTAATGAACCTCCGGTAAAGTTTGCACGTCTTATGCATGAACTGCCTGTAGTACCTACTTTAAAACAAATTGCGTTATCAGAACAATTGCTGCTGCAAAAAATAGTTGGGAGTTATTCAGAAGAAAATACCGCAGCAGAAAATGAATGGCTAAACAGTTTTAGAGCTGCCATTACAGAATCATCGAGGCGCGCAAAAGAACTTATAATTACCATTGAACAGCTCGCAGCAAATTGTATGAGCCTTGCAAATATTGAATATGATTTTCTTTTTGATAAGGAGCAAAATTTATTATCTATTGGTTATAATACAGATGAACACAGAAGAGATACGGGTTTTTATGACCTGCTTGCATCAGAAGCAAGACTTACAACGTTCGTAGGTATTGCCATGGGCAAATTACCACAGAAAAGCTGGTTTGCTTTGGGTAGAAAACTTACCAGCTACAACTCCTTTCCAATACTGCTTTCATGGAGCGGTTCAATATTTGAATACCTTATGCCGCTGTTGGTAATGCCCGGTTATGAAAATACTCTGCTGGACCAGACAAACAAAGGTATAGTGCACAAACAAATTGATTATGGCAAAAAAAATTCAGTACCATGGGGTATTTCTGAATCGGGTTATAACACGTTTGATGCTCATTTTAATTATCAGTACAAAGCCTTTGGTATACCGGGTATTGGCTTTAAGCGTGGCTTGGGAGAAGATCTCGTAATATCTCCTTACTCTACCATTATGGCATTAATGGTTTCACCCAAAGAAGCATATAAAAATCTGCAGGTTTTAAAAGAAGAAGGATTTGAAAGCAGTTATGGTTTTTATGAAGCAATAGATTATACAGCATCACGCCTGCTCCGCAAACAAAAAAAGGTAATTGTAAAATCATTTATGGCCCATCACCAGGGTATGTCATTTCTTTCTATTGCTTATTTATTGCTGGATAAACCTATGCAAAAAAGATTTGAATCAGAGGTCCATTTAAAATCTGCCTTGTTGTTATTGCAGGAAAGAATACCAAGAATAAGTACATTTTATTCGCCAAGCGTGCATGCAGGAGATGCAAGTATTATATCAGGCAACGACCAGTCTATAAGGGTTATAAATACGCCCAACACTGTAATTCCAGAAATTCAATTGTTGTCAAATGGCCGCTACCATGTTATGATAACCAATGCAGGCGGTGGGTACAGCAAGTGGAAAAATATTGCAGTTACCCGCTGGCGGGAAGATATTAGTTGTGATAACTTTGGAAGTTTCTGCTACATAAGAGATATGGAAAGCAGTCTTTTCTGGTCTTCTGCTTACCAGCCAACACTACAACAGGGCGAAAATTATGAGGCTGTATTTTCAGAAGGAAGGGCAGAATTTCGCCGCCGAGATTTTTCGCTGGAAACACATACAGAAATTGTAGTATCGCCGGAAGATGATATTGAATTAAGAAGAATACATATAACCAACCGTTCCCGTAAAAAAAGAATACTGGAAATAACAGGCTATGCAGAAGTAGTACTTGCAAGTGCAGCTGCAGATGAAGCTCATCCGGCATTTAGTAATTTGTTTGTACAGACAGAAATTAATGAACAACGCAATGCAATTTTGTGCACCCGCAGGCCTCGCTCAACAGATGAAAAAACAGTATGGATGTTTCATCTTATGAAAGTAAATGGTGCAGAGGTTGTAAATGTTTCTTACGAAACTGACCGAGAAAAATTTACAGGCAGAGGAAACACATTAAGAAGGCCAAATGTAATGCAGCACTCCGATGGTTTATCGGGTACTGATGGGTCTGTTTTAGACCCAATTGTTTCTATACAATACCGCATTATTTTAGAAGGTAATGAATCTGTTAAAGTAGATATTATTACCGGTATGGCAGAAACGAAAGAAATCTGTAATCACCTCGTAGATAAATACCAGGAGCAACATTTATCTAACCGTGTGCTGGAACTTACATGGACACATAGCCAGGTAATTTTGCGGCAGATAAATGCAATTGAATCCGATGCACATTTATATTCTTTGCTTGCCGGCTCCATCATTTATTCTAACCAGTCTTTAAGAACTGACCCTTCCACCATTTTAAAAAATAAAAAAGGGCAACCGGAATTATGGCGCTACGCAATTTCAGGAGATCTACCTATCATACTTGTACAAATTGAAGATGCTGAAAATATTGGACTCATAAAACAAATGATTCAGGCTCATTTATACTGGCGTTTAAAAGGCTTGTCGGTGGATCTCGTTATTTGGAATGAAGACCATGGCGTTTACAGACAGGAATTACATCAACAGATTCAAAACCTTATTGCACCGGAAATGGGGAATGAATTAAAAGAAAAACCCGGTGGCATTTTTATAAGGTCTGCAGATCAAATAACCAACGAAGACAGAATTTTATTTGAAGCCGTAGCGCAAATTATTATTGCAGATAAATTTGGCACACTGGAAGAACAGATTAACAGACGGGCCAAAACAAAAACGACCATTCCTTATTTTAGTCCTACAAAATTTTACCCTTCGGTATATACAGAAGTTGAACCAAGAAAAGACCTTCAGTTTTACAATGGTCTTGGAGGTTTTACAACCGATGGAAAAGAATATATTATTACAACTACACCGCTAAAACGCACACCTGTTCCATGGATCAATGTCCTTGCAAATCCAAACTTTGGAAGCATCATCAGCGAAAGTGGCCAGTCTTACACCTGGGTAGACAATGCACATGAAATTCGTTTAACACCCTGGAACAATGATCCCATAACCGATCTTAAAGGAGAAGCATTTTATTTAAAGGATGAAGAGAGTGGAAAGTTCTGGTCACCTGCTCCACTACCTTGTCGTGGCAATTCACCCTATATAACCCGACATGGTTTTGGGTACAGTGTTTTTGAACACAGTGAAGATGGAATTTATTCTGAAATGACAGTGTTTACTGATATCGAAGCTCCTATTAAATACATCGTTATTAAACTTACAAACCAGTCCGGCAGGCCACGTAAATTAACTGCTACCGGTTATGTAGAATGGGTGCTTGGAGACCTGCGGGCAAAATATTTAAAACATACAGTAACCGAATTACATGAAGCCACAGGAGCAATTTTAGCAAGCAATGCATATAGTTCAGAATTTACAAACAGGGTTGCTTTTTTTGATGCCGATGGAACCAATAAAGCCATAACAACAGACCGTACAGAATTTCTAGGCCGCAATGGTGCAATGAACAATCCTGATGGATTAAACAGGGCAAGACTATCGGGCAAAACAGGCGCAGGGCTTGATCCCTGTGCTGTTATACAGGTTGCATTTGAGCTTGCAGAAGGAGAAGAAAGAGAAATTATTTTTAGATTGGGTGCCGGCAAAACCATGCAGCATGCACTTGATATTATACAGGCAAAAGCAGGCGTTGATGCTGCATTTACTGCCCTGCAAAATATTCATAAATATTGGGAAAAAGCCCTGGGAGTTATACAGATAAAAACTCCTGATGCTGCATTAAATATGCTTACAAATGGCTGGTTAAATTATCAAACCCTTGCTTCCCGCATTTGGGCACGCAGTGGCTTTTACCAGTCAGGCGGTGCTTTTGGTTTTAGAGACCAGTTGCAGGATACACTTTCATTAATGCATGCTCAACCATTATTGGTAAAATCTCAAATACTGCTTTGTGCATCCCGCCAGTTTAAAGAAGGAGATGTACAGCATTGGTGGCATCCACCCACTGGCAGAGGTGTTCGCACTACCTGTTCAGATGATTATTTATGGTTGCCTTTTGTTACTTCAGCATATATAAAATCAACCGGAGATAAGGACATTTTAAATGAACAGATTTATTTTCTTGAAGGAAGGCTGCTTAATGTCGGGGAAGATTCTTATTATGATATGCCGCTACAGTCAAACACATTTGCAGATTTATATCAGCACTGTGTAAGGGCAATTGAACACGCCTTAAAATTTGGTACGCATGGCTTACCGTTTATTGGCTCAGGAGATTGGAATGATGGTATGGATAAAGTGGGGAATGAAGGCAAGGGAGAAAGTGTGTGGCTTGCATTCTTTTTATACAACGTTTTGACAAAGTTTGAAGAAATTGCACTGCTAAAAAATGACGAAGCTTTTGCAAATAAATGTAAAGAGGAAGCTGGAAAATTACGCATCAACGTAAGAGAAAATGCATGGGATGGCGAATGGTACCGCCGTGCGTATTTTGATGACGGCACCCCACTCGGTTCGCATGAAAATGTTGAATGTAAAATTGATTCTATTGCCCAAAGCTGGTCTGTGATATCGAAAGCAGGAGATGTTGAAAGAACAGAAACAGCAATGGAATCTGCAGAAAAATATTTAGTTCGGAAAGATGCCGGCATCATTCAATTGTTTGATCCGCCTTTTGATAAATCTGATCTTAATCCCGGTTACATAAAAGGTTATGTGCCTGGTGTAAGAGAAAATGGTGGCCAATATACGCATGCTGCAATATGGCTTGTAATGGCTTTTGCTGCAATGGGAAACAGAAAAAAAACATGGGAACTGCTGCAAATGATTAACCCGTTAAACAGAGGAAATACTGTAGAAAAAATTGCTGTGTACAAATCAGAACCTTATGTAATTGCTGCAGATGTTTATGCTGAAAAATCGCACAGTGGTCGTGGTGGCTGGACCTGGTATACGGGCTCTGCAGGTTGGATGTATCAGTTAATTACAGATTATTTTATTGGCTTGAAAAAAGAAGGAGATAATTTAAGATTTGAACCATGTATTCCTGAAGAATGGGAAAGTTTCGAAATAAAATATTTGTTTAAAAATACCATTTACAATATTACCTTTTTGCAGACTCCTGGAGAACCTATAAAAGAAATGAAAGTACTGTTGGATGAAGCAGAACAAGCCGATAAAATTATCTTATTAAAAGATGATGGAGTTGAGCATTTGGTTGTGGTAAAATTATATTAAACGAATACTGAAACGTTTAACATAAAACTACAAATTAACAACAGAATCGTATTTTAGTTTTACATCATTATAAAAAATATAAAAAAATAATTATGAAAAAATTAATAACGTTTACTGCATGTATCACTGCAATTACTTTTGCTGCATCTGCACAAA
>JANLVW010000275.1:0-1592 GCA_031364205.1 Ferruginibacter sp. | reverse complement strand
ATGAGTGGCGGCTGGAAAATTATTAAAACCATGGGCACAAAAATTACAAAGGTTACTCCACTTGAAGGTGTTTGTGCAGAAACAGCAGGCGCTATAACATTGTTTACTGCAGCCAGCCTTGGCGCTCCCGTAAGTACAACGCATACCATAACCGGTGCAATTATTGGCGTGGGTGCTACCAAAAGATTAAGTGCTGTTCGTTGGGGAGTTACTATTAATCTTGTTTGGGCATGGATACTTACTATACCAGTTAGTGGCTTGCTCGCAGCCATTATCTATTATCTTCTTCACGCCATTTTGGGGTAATATTTATTTCCATTATAACCATGCAGCGGAGTTTTTGGCTCAAAATATCCATCATTGCTGTGTTGGTAACAGTTTGTGTAATTTTTATACCTTTTAAAAAAGAGTTTGAAAGATGGGGTCTGCTAGGTTTAGGAGTTATTTTTATAATTAGTTATTTTTATAATTATTTGAGGGGTGAATCTGCTCAGCGTACCCAGAATATGTATAAAAAACTGCAGTTGGTGTCTTCTGCCTTTTTTAGCATTGGGCATGGCGGTAGCGATGCACAAAAGGTAATGGGTATTATTACGGTAGCTTTAATTGCCGGTGGGAAAATCCAGACTTTTAGCCAGATGCCTGATTGGGTGCCACTTGCGTGTTACTCGGCTATTGGTTTAGGTACTATGAGTGGTGGCTGGAAAATTATTAAAACCATGGGCACAAAAATTACAAAGGTTACTCCGCTTGAAGGTGTTTGTGCAGAAACTGCTGGTGCTATAACATTGTTTACAGCAGCAAGCCTTGGCGCTCCCGTAAGTACCACGCATACCATAACCGGTGCAATTATTGGCGTTGGTGCTACCAAAAGATTAAGTGCTGTTCGTTGGGGAGTTACTATTAATCTTGTTTGGGCATGGATACTTACTATACCTGTTAGTGGTTTGCTCGCAGCCATTATCTATTATCTTCTTCATGCCATTTTGGGGTAATATTTATTTTACTTGTTAAGCACTTCATTTTGTTTGCAGCAAGGTAAAATTCACTTTCTT
Organism: Ferruginibacter sp.; assembly: GCA_031364205.1. Lineage (GTDB taxonomy): Bacteria > Bacteroidota > Bacteroidia > Chitinophagales > Chitinophagaceae > Ferruginibacter. The sequence continues at coordinate 537 of JANLVW010000275.1, read as the reverse complement.
TGTCACATGAATTTAATACTTGTCACAGGCGGTTGTGGTTACATAGGGTCTCATACCATTGTAGACCTTGTTGAAAACGGCTATGATGTAATTAGTATTGACAACAACAGCCGCAGCAATGAAAGTATTCTCTTAGGAGTTGAAAAAATAACCGGTAAAAAAATAAAAAACTACAAAGTAGATTTATGTATTTACGATGATGTATATGCGGTTTTTCAGGAAAATCCAACAATACAAGGAATTATACATTTTGCAGCTTACAAGGCAGTTGGAGAATCAGTAGATAAACCCATGATGTACTTTGAAAACAACATCAGTTCGCTTATAAATATTTTGAAATGTGCGCAGGAAATGAGAGTTCCACATTTCGTTTTTTCCTCTTCCTGCACAGTTTACGGCAATCCGGATGTTATACAGGTCACTGAATCTACCCCACAAAAAAAAGCAGCATCTCCTTACGGCCTCACCAAACAAATTGGGGAAAGCATAGTAGAAAATATTGTTGATAAATGCAATACCAATGCAGTTTTGCTTAGG
>JANLVW010000030.1:0-1565 GCA_031364205.1 Ferruginibacter sp. | reverse complement strand
ATAAATTGTGGTATTTGAAATGTTTGTTGAGGGGGACCAAAAGATCTTTTTCCCTAAAGGTAAAACCGAAATCTTTGCACTGTCTTTTAAACATAAATAAATTGGATTTATTAACGGGGTTGCAGTAAAAGGAGAAAAAACTGTAATTAAAGTGCTGTCAGTAAAAGGACAATTAAAGCTGTTATTAACTGTAGCATAATACAATGTGGTGGAAGTGGGTTTTGCAATTGTGGTATCACACTTTGTGCAAGAAAGTGTAGCTGCCGGCGACCAAGAAAGTGTATCACTATGGTAGGCAATAATAGTTACACTTTTGCCTTGGCATAGAGTATCATTGCGTGGAAAAATACGCAAAAAAGGTATTGGTTTTACATCAACCTGCTGGCTTAAACTATCTATACAGCCATTATTATCTTTTGCAAAAAGTTTGATAGTGTAGATGCCTGAGGAAGGAAATTTAATTGTTGAGGGTTGAAAAGTTGTATCGTTTGCAGGTTTTATTCCATAATTCCAGTAAGAAAAATTAATGGAATCAGCAGACACAAAAGAACTTGATGTATTTACAATATTATAACTCGTGTTAGCACAAACATTTGATGAAGTTGTAAAACTTAATTTTGGCCCTCTAACCAGTACTGGATGATTAAGTATTAAGGTATCGTTACAATATTGTGTACCGTTATTTATAACAACTAGGTTATTTGTGAAATTTCCAAAGATACTTGCGGTTGAAACGTAAGGATTGGTTGTATTAAATAAAGTTGGTAATCCTACAACAGACCAATTATAAGATGCACCACCATTGGAATAATTGTTTTGAATTGTAAAAGTTGTATTACTGTTTCTGCACACAAAATTATCAGGATTTAAAAGCGTTGGTGTTGCAGTATAAATGCTGGAGGTAAAACTATCTGAGCAGCCTGTTATATTGTCTGTAACAGTCAATGTAGTTAAGAATGCACCGTTTGTTGGAAATGTATGTATTGGATTAAGCGCAGAACTTGTAGGGCTGCCATCTCCAAAATTCCAAAGCACTGTTGATAAATTACCTTGTGATATATTGGTAAATGAAAAACTGTTTTTATTAGAACAGGTGTTTGCATAAATGTAACCTGCTATTACACCAATAATATTTATAGAAAAACTTTTAGATGAACCCGGGCAACCATTAAAATAGGGCTTAACTGTAACAGTTTTTGACCCTAGTGTGGCATATTTATGGGTTGTGATAGAATCGAAAACTATCTGTGTATTACCATCGCCATAATCCCATGCCCATGAATTTGCATTATTTGCTTTTGAAATAAATATGGGCGTTTCTGATCCACAGTATACATTTTTTATAGAATAAGCAATATGATTGTTGGGGGGAGTACCAAATGCAATCTTCGGATAAATATAAGTGTTGTTACAACCTTCGTTAGTAGTAATTGTTACAGTGGGTATAAAAGTACCAACTGTGTTGTAAGTATGAGATGGATTGCTGGAACGCGGGCTGCCATCTCCATAATCATAAGAATAGCTTGTTACACTGGCACCATTAGGTACAATTACGTTGGCTGTAA
>JANLVW010000022.1:0-1960 GCA_031364205.1 Ferruginibacter sp. | reverse complement strand
TACTGAGAATTTAAAAACCAAAATTATTGGTGCAACACGATTAAAGCAGACAAACGAGGATGATTCTCATTACGATATTAGCGGGTATGTCTCTCAATATTATACTTCTACCGTTAATATTGCCAACAACAATTCTACAACAAACCGTTTAACAGTAGGTTTTCATTTAGTATTTAAAAATACCCTTGACCCAACTAAAAATTTTGAAACAGATATTACCCGAAATGAAGATTTTGCGGCAAACAAATCATTAACAGAGGCAGAAAATACACTCACACCAATTGTAGTAAAAAATGTAGTTGACGAAATATTTAATAAAATATTTTCAAACTGGTAATCATAAACTTAGTTTTCACAATGGCTTCTCAAGAACTTTTTAATAAAATTTTTAAAAGCGTAGATAGTACTAATGATATTCCATCATTTACAAAAAACGTAACAGTACAGCATCCGTATTTTGGATTAGCACATTTCTATTCTTTAAAATATTCATCTACTAAGGAATTAACTTACAATATTACAGCAGCAAAAACTGCTTTATTCTTTTCAAGTATTTTTTATTTACAGGCTCAGCTAAAAAATGAAATTCCTGAACAAATCAATTTAAGGAATGAAGAAAATTTATTATCAGCAGTATTTCCTGAAAACGCAGAAAAAAAATTAGTTGCAATTGTTGAGAAAGAAGAAATCTTTTTTGAACCGCTTCATGCTTCTGATTATTTTGCATCTCAAGGAATAAAATTAAGTGAAGAAGCATTGTGTGCTGATAAACTTGGTAAGCAACTTAAAAGTTTTACGGCCTGGTTAAAAACAATGAAAAAAGTTCACCCTGATAAATTACCAGCAGATAATATAGCAACAGAAACTGCTGTGCAAACTCAGGCAGAAAAAAGTAACTTCGAAGAGGAAATTGTAACCGAACCAATGGCCGAAGCTTATATTTTACAAAATAAACAAGCAAAAGCAATTGATATATATAACAAATTAAGTTTGCTAAATCCTGCAAAAAGTGCTTACTTCGCAACTAAAATTGAATCTTTAATAAAATAACATGTTAATACTATTCGGAATTCTTATAATTGTTTCATCAGTAATATTGGGCTTTATAGTTCTTATTCAAAATCCAAAAGGTGGTGGTATTTCGGGATCTCTAGGTGGTTTTAGTAACCAGTTAATGGGCGTAAAACAATCTACAGATGTTATGGAAAAAGGTACATGGATTTTTGCAGCAGTTGTTGGTATTTTATGTTTGATCTCTCCTGCGTTTATACCAAAAGATGGTACAGGTTTCTCAAAAAATGATGACTTATTAAAAGGGGCAATCAGTACACCACAACAAAAAGCACAGCCTAAACCTACCACAACAACACCAATGCCCGGTACACCTACGCCATCTCCTTCAACTAAACCATAATGTAAATATTTTTGTAAATGAACCCTGCTTTATTAAAGGCAGGGTTTTTTTATTTTTATCTTGCACATTTATCAAAAGATTTTATGAAAAAGATTTTTGGGTCCCTATTCCTTATATTTTTAATTATTGCTGTTTATTGTGCCTGGCAAGTTTTTGGACCAACAATATCCGCACCAGCTGATAAGTTTTTTTATGTAAAAACGGGTTCAAGTTATAATGATTTAACAACTTCTTTAAAAACACAAAATATTATAACAGGTAAGTTTTTCTTTAATAAAATAGCAAAGCAATTAAACTATACGGATAATATAAAGCCAGGTAAATACGAAATAAAAAATAACAGTAGTTTACTATCATTGGTTAGAATATTAAACAGCGGTTTTCAGTCGCCGGTTAAACTGGTAATAAATAAGCTTCGAACAAAAGAAGATCTTGCATCAAAAGTTGGTCATAATTTTGAATGTGACTCAACAGAAGTTATCCGTTTTTTAACCAATAATGATTCTTTAAACAACTACAAACTGGATACAAATACTGTAATGACAG